>JBFMBA010000415.1:15828-28921 GCA_040755475.1 Thermodesulfobacteriota bacterium | reverse complement strand
GAAGGCCATCTCCGTCAGCGGCGTTCCCGGCTTCACCATGGGGAACACATTCTCCTCCGGCTCCACATGGAAGTCCATCACGACCGGTCCGGGCGTCTCGAGACCCTCCTTGAGGACCCGTTTCACCTCGCCCGGCCTGACGGCCCTCAGGCCCTTGATGCCATAAGCCTCGGCCAGTTTGACGAAGTCGGGCGCCTGGGCCATGTCGGACTGGGAGTAGCGCCGGCCGTAAAAGAGCTCCTGCCACTGGCGGATCATGCCGAGGTAGAGGTTGTTCAGGATGACGACCTTCACGGGCAGACCATACTGGACCATCGTCCCGAGCTCCTGGATGTTCATCTGGATGCTCCCGTCCCCCGCCACATCCACGACGGTCCGGTCCGGGCAGGCCAACTGGGCGCCGATGGCGGCGGGCAGCCCGAACCCCATCGCCCCCAGGCCTCCCGAGGTGAGAAAGGTATTCGGTTCGTCGAAACGGTAAAACTGGGCCGCCCACATCTGGTTCTGCCCCACCTCGGTGGCGATGATCGCCCGCCCCCCCGTGAGCTGATGGAGTTTCTCGATGACGTACTGGGGTTTGATGTTCCTGCTGCGGCAATAACTCAGCGGCATCTCCGCCTTCCATTGACGGATCCGGTTGTGCCAGGCGTGGAGGTGCCCCTCGGGCTGCATCGTCTGCCGCTCCTCGCACAGACGCAGGAGGGTCTGGAGGGCCGGAGCGCAATGGCTCACGATGGAGACGTCGGTCCGCACGATCTTGTCGATGGAAACGGGATCGATATCGATATGGACGACCCGGGCATTGGGGGCGAAGGCCTCGACCTTGGAGGTCACCCGGTCATCGAACCGGACACCGACGGCCATCAGCACATCGCACTGGCTGACGGCCATGTTGGCGCTGTAGGCGCCGTGCATCCCGAGCATGCCGGTCCAGAGCGGATCGCTCGCGGGGAAGCCGCCGAGCCCCATCAGGGTCGACACGACCGGAACCTGACATCGTCGCGCGAAGGCCCGGAACGCCTCGGCCGCCTTTCCGAGAATCACCCCTCCCCCCACGACGATCAGGGGATTCTTCGCCCGCAGCAGCAGGTTCAGCGCTTCGGTACAGAGCCCTTCAAGATCCGGACAGACCATCGCCTCCGGCTCCCGGAACTCCGCTACCGCTTCCGTGTTCACGACCGACTGGATCACATCCTTGGGCAGATCCACGAGCACCGGTCCGGGCCGCCCCGAACGGGCAATATGAAAGGCCTGCCGGATCGTCCATTGCAGATCGTCGATCCGCCGGACAAGGAAGTTGTGTTTGGTGCAGGTCCGGGTGATGCCCGTGATGTCCACTTCCTGGAACCCGTCGTTGCCGATCATGGCCGTGGGGACCTGACCGGTGAAGACGACCACGGGTATGGAGTCCATGTAGGCGTTGGCGATCCCGGTCACCGTGTTGGTGGCCCCGGGCCCCGATGTGACCAGGCAGACGCCGACCTGACCGGAGGCCCGGGCGTAACCGTCGGCGGCATGGATGGCGCCCTGTTCGTGGCGCACCAGGATGTGCCGGATCTCCTGCCGGGACATCTCGTCATAGATATCCATGACGCACCCCCCCGGATAACCGAACAGGGTGCCCACCCCCTCCTCCTTCAAGGCGGTAAATAGGATCTGCGATCCGGTCTGTTGCATCTCGATTGCCCTCCTTTGGTTTTCCCCAAATAAAAAAACCGTTACCAGGGGCGGTAACGGTTTTTGTTGTTCACTCTGTTTGTCAGGAACAGACCATCACCCGGCCCCTATGGTGGAGGGAATAATAATCCCGCCGATAATAACGATACGTACGGGGGTGGCTGTGGTCATGACGCTCTCCATAAAGTTCTCTTGCCGCTTACTTACGATATCTTACTAACAGCCCGTTTCGATTCTGTCAAGCGGATTTTTTCAGTTTTTCGGTTTACGCCCTCTGGTGCTTGATGAAGGTGCCGTTTTCATACTCCTCAAAGGCGATCCGCAGCTCCTCCTGTGTGTTCATCACGATGGGGCCGTACCAGGCGACCGGTTCCCCGATCGGTTTGCCTGCCAGCAGGAGGAACCGGATCGGTTCGGTCTCCGTGGAAACCTCTATCCGATCCCCGTCAGAAAACAGGACCAGATCCCCGTCGGCCGCAAAAAGGCTCCGCGCGATGTCGAAATAGCTGCTCCCCTCGACTTCGTAAGAAAAGGGGTCCTTCTCACCGCCGAAACGGCCGCGGCCGCCGATCACGTATGCAAAGACGGTGTGACCCGGGCGGGTCCGGCGGGTGAACCCCTCCCCCGCCGGCACCGTCACGTCGAGGTATTCGGGGTCGGTGACGATGTCCCGGACGGGCCCCCGGGTCATTCCGACTTCGCCGCAGATGACCCGGACCTCGGCGCCGTTTTTGGCCCTGACAGTGGGAATCTGGCCGCTTTTCACGTCGCGGTAGCGGGGGTCCATCATCTTATGGGAAGCGGGGAGATTGGCCCAGAGCTGGAACCCCCCCATGCGGCCCCTTTCATCCCCCTTCGGCATCTCCTGATGGATGATCCCGCTGCCGGCGGTCATCCACTGGACGTCGCCGGGGCCGATCTCGCCGCGATTCCCCATGCTGTCCCCGTGCTCGACCCGTCCGTCGAGGATGTAGGTGATCGTCTCGATCCCGCGGTGGGGGTGCCAGGGGAAGCCTTTCAGATAATCGCGCGGATCGTCCGCCCGGAAATCGTCGAGGAGCAGAAAGGGATCGAACTCCGACCCCCGGTCGAAACCGAACAGCCGCGTGAGCCGCACCCCCGCCCCCTCGAGAACGGGTCTGCCCCGGATGACCTTCCGGATCTTTCGGGTTCTTTCCACGGGTGGCTCCTTCGGGGCTAATCGAAGGGATTTTTGTAGCCCGGCTTCAGATAGAGGGTCGCCTCCTTCCCCAGAATGTCCGGCCTGTAGACCTTTTCCGGCCAATCCGCCTGGGGGACCTCCTCAAAGGCCACCGAGACGGCCGTCTCGGGGCACTGGATGATCGAGACCACATCCCGGGCAATCGCTTCGGTCAGCCGCTGTTTGAGCTCTTCCGATCTTCCGGGGTACAGCTTGACGATGACATGGGGCATCTTCACTCCCTCCCGATCGTAGAATGATGGCGCGCTTCCGGCGCGGCCATGGCCGTTTATACACGGGATCCCCGGAAAAGGCAAAGGGTATGCGGGAAATGGAACCCGGCGGAAGGAAGCCGGCAGGGCTAAACCGCGACGGGAATGACGTAGAGAAGGACCGTGAAAAAATGGAGGCCGCTTCCGGCCAGGACAAAGAGATGCCAGACGGCGTGGTGGTAAGGGAAACGGCGCCAGCCGTAGAAAACGAGCCCCAGGGCGTAGGCGAGCCCGCCGGCGATAAGGAGCTGCAAGCCTTTCATCGTCAGGGTGGCGAGCAGGGGCTTGGCGGCCGGAACGATCAGAACACCCATCCCCACATAGAGCCCGACCAGGGCGACCGGCCAGCGCCGGAGCAGGGAAACCTGAAAAACGACGCCGAGCAGGGCGATGGCCCAGACCACACCGAAGAGCGACCAGCCCCAGGGCCCCCGCATGTTCACCAGCATGAACGGGGTGTACGTACCCGCTATCAGCAGAAAGATGGCCGCATGATCCAGGACCCGAAGGGCGATTTTGGCCCGGGGCGTCCGGACACTGTGGTAGAGGGTCGAGGTGGTGTAGAGAAGGATCAGCGTTGCCCCGAAAATACTGCAGCTCACGATGTGCCAGGCGTTTCCGAAAAGGGATGCAAAGGCGGTCAGTACGGCGAGCGCCCCGATGGACAGGACGGCGCCGATCCCGTGGGTGATGCTGTTGGCCAACTCCTCCGCCGGTTTTCGTTCCGGCAACGTCAAAGTCCCGTCTATCCTAGAAATGACCGGTGGGTTCCTTTCTTCGCCGCATGTGCCATGTAAACAACGTCCAAACAAAACGGGCGAAGCTTTAACATCGCCTGCCAAAAAAAGCAAGTCGAACATCCCGGGAGGCCAGCCCTCGGACCACGGGCCGCCGGCAGGCATGATTCCGCTCCCAGCACCGGGCTGCCGGCATCCCCTACGGGGAGCTTTTACTATTTCAGGAAGTTTGGATCCCTGTACGCCGGCTCGGGATAGGTGTAAAACCCCCTACCCGTCTTGACGCCCAGCTCGTTGCGGTCGATCATCGCCTTGAGCTCCCCCGGGGGGTGATCTTTGGGATCCCGGCTCGCTTCGTAATAGACCTGTTCGATGCCGTAAATGACATCCAGGCCGATGTTGTCCATCATGCCGAAGGGGCCCTGGGACATGCCCGTGAAGATCATCCAGCCGCGGTCGATGTCCTGGAAATCGGAAATGCCGTCCGCCCACATATGCAGGCTTTCCCGCTTGACCGCCCGCCAGACCCGGTTGAAGCAGAAGCCGATCGATTCCCTTCTCACCGCCAGCGGCATACAGCCGATGGAGCGAACCCACTGCACGGCCCGATGAAAGGTGTCGTCGCTCGTGGCGCTTCCCCTCATCACATCCGCCATGCCCCGCCGGATATCCAGGGCATAGAAATGGATGTTCACACATTTTTCGGGCCTTCCGGTTGCGCTTTCGATTTTCGATATGGGAATCGAGGAGCTGTTCGTGGCCAGAATGGCCTTCTTCGGTGCAATGGCATCGAGTTTCTCGAAAAGTTCCCTCTTGAGCGGAAGGTCCTCCGGAATCGCCTCGATGACCAGATCCGCGTCCCGAAGGGCCTCTTCGAGGCTTGTGCACAGGGTGACCTTCGCCGCCGTCTCGTGCATATGTTCAAATGCCGGGGTCGCCCTTTTCCCCGAATTCTGAATCCGGAACCGGATGATCTCCAGCATGCGCCCGAACTGTTCGGGATCCCGGTCGTACGCCGCGACCGGATGCCCGTGAAAGGCCGCCTGAAGGGCGATCTGGGTCCCGAGCGTTCCGGTCCCGATGACCGCCGCCTTCTCGTTTTTTTCAACGGACATGTCTGCCTCCTTGTGAATTTCGTCTCCCGGGCATCGTCCGTACCGGGAGATCGGGAAAGCGGTTGGACGGTTGCCTGCGACCTCTTGATGCCGGGGACGAATATCTAAACTTATAGAAGCGCTTCATGTTCTGTCAATGTGATTTTTCTTGCGCAGGGAAACGCACCCGGTCAGATATGGTCACCTGCTTGACATTCCAGGCAGGCTTATCTAATGGTAATGCGGGATCAGAGGAGATGATGCGCATGAAGCAAAGAGAGCGAACGACCAAGGAGATCCTGGCTGAAAAGACGGCCGCCCAGGAGCGGACCCCACTGTACAATCCTGCCGCCCTCGATCTCATCCGCAGGCGGTTCGATGCGTGGATGCAATCGACGGTGCGTGAGGCCGACCGCCGTCAATGGCTCAAGACGCCCCGGACGGTATTGGGGTCCCACATCCCCCGGGAGATGCTCTACACGCCGCTGTCGCACCCGGATTTCGACTACCAGGCAGATCTGGGCCACTCGGGGCAGGCACCTTTCACGCGGGGCATTCACGCGAACATGTACCGCGGCAGGGAATTCACGATGCGGCAGCTCACGGGCTTCGGGTCCCCCGAGGACACGAACAGCCGCATGAAATTCATGCTGGACCACGGCGCCACCGGATTGAACATCCTCTTCGACATCCCCACGATCCAGATGTACGACTCCGACGATCCCCTCGCGAAGGGACAGGTGGGGATGTCCGGGGTGTGCATCGATTCGGTCGACGACATGGATCTCCTTTTCAAGGATATCCCGCTGGACGGGACCACGGTCTCCATCGTCACCCATTATCCCTCCAACACCGCCATTCTCTTTCCCATGTACCTGGCCCTCGCCGAGCAGCGGGGCATCCCCTGGGAGAAGCTGCGGGGCAGCGTCCAGAACGACACCACCCTCGAGGAGGTGATCCGCAGCGGCGCCGAGTTCATCGCGCCGCGGGACTGCTTCCGGATCCAGTGCGACAACATCGAATTCATCAGGAAACATGTCCCCCAGTGGAATTTCATCACCCTCAACGGGTACAACCTGCGGGAGTTCGGGACCTCGGGCGTGACGGAAATGGCAGTCGCCGTGGCCAACGGCATCGCCACGCTCAGGGAGATGGTCCGCCGGGGGCACCAGGTGGATGCCGTCGCGGTCCGCCTGAGCTTCTTCTGGTCGCCGGCGAGCGATTTCTTCGAAGAGGTGGCCAGGCTCCGCGCCGTGCGCCGCCTCTGGTACAGAATCATGACGCACTGCTTCGGGGCGAAAGACCCCCGCGCGACGTGGATGCGCTGCCACGTCCAGACATCCGGCGTCTCCCTGGTGCAGCAGGAGCCCCTGAACAATGTCATCCGGGCGGCCTATCATGCCCTTTCGGCCGTTCTGGGCGGCGCCCAGTCGCTCCACGTCGATTCCTACGACGAGGCCTACTCCGTCCCCACGGCCGAGGCGGCGCTGCTGTCGCTGCGGACCCAGCAGATTCTCCAGGAGGAGACCGGGATCATCGACGTGGTGGACCCCCTGGGCGGCTCCTATTACATCGAGACGCTGACCGGCGATATTGAAAAGAGGATACTCGATGAGCTCGACGACATCGAACGGGCAGGCGGGTATGTCTGCGCCATCGAATCGGGACAGCTCCACCGGAAAATCTCCACCTACTTCACCGACCAGCAGAAGGAGATCGAAAAGGGCGATATCCGGATCGTGGCGTACAACCGGTATCCGTCCGATGCGGCGCCGCCCCCGATCCAAGTGTTCCGCTACCCCGAGGGGGTGGAAGAGCGGCAGAAAGAGCGGCTGGCAAACCTCAGGCGGAGCCGCGACAATGAGCGGGTCGGCGCCGCCCTGGCGGCCCTGAAGGAGGCCTGCCGGAAGCGGGAGAACATCCTTCCCTTCAGCGTCGCCTGCGCCCGCGCGCGCTGCACCGAGGGGGAGCTGTTCAAGGTCTTCAAGGAGACCTTCGGGTTGTGGAAGCCGCCCGCCCTCTGGTAGCGGCGGCCGGAGTGGCCGGGGGAAAAACCGCGCCCGAAGGGGCTCCAGCCCGTTCCCGGCGGGTGTGCCGCTGAGAGGGGAAGAAAGGAAACGAGGAGGTCCGCGGTCCGTGGCGAGAAAAATCAAGGTGCTTCTGGCAAAACTGGGGCTGGACGTGCATAACCGGGGGATCATCATCGTCGCCAAGGCGCTGGGAGACGCGGGAATGGAGATCGTCTACATCGGGAACTCCCTCCCCGGCCAGATCATCCGGACGGCGATCGAGGAGGACGTGGATGTGGTCGGGGTGAGCTCCCTGGGCGGCGCCCATCTCACCCTCGGCGAGCCGCTGATCGACGTCGCCCGGCAGGAACGGCTGACGGGCAGTACGGTTTTCGTGATCGGCGGCGTCTTTCCGCCGGACGACACGCGACGTCTTGAAGCTATCGGATACGATGCCGTCTTCACCCCCGGCGCCACCCGCAGCCAGATCGTCCGCACCATCGAGGATAAAGTGGCGGAAAAAACGAGGTGAAGGACTTTCGATCTTTATGCGCAGGAGACGGGTCGGGTCAGATCCCTTGGTGCTCAAGACATTTTTTCGACCCTGCACCTCCTCGCTTCGCTGCAAAGGCAAAACTCGCACTGACGCGCTCAGACAGTTGCTTTTGCTGACGCTACGCTGCGGGGGCAGGGTGCCACGAAAAAATCTCAATTCGCGCTTACGGGATCTGACCTTCCCGTAACGCGGATTATTTAGATCCTTGCCGGAGGTACAATGAAATGAACGAGAAGTGGCCCCCCCTCTACGATCCATCGTACATCCCGAAGCCCGAAGAGCCTTACTGGAGAAGAAACCTCGAAACGATGGACCCCCATGAGCGGGAACGGAACATCATCCTGCCCAAGCTCCAGTCGCAGATCGCCTATGCCTATGCACATTCGCCTTTTTACCGCAGAAAGTGGGACAAGGCCGGAATCGGACCGCAGGATGTACGCTCTCTGGAAGACTTCGATCGGATTCCCTGCGTGATGAAGGAGGAGATACGCGAGGACCAGGCGGAATTCCCGCCTTTCGGGAGCAATCTGTGCGTGCCGAGACAGGAGCTGGCCCGCGTCCAGGGGACGTCGGGAACGACGGGAAAGCCGACCGCCTTCGGGATCAGCCGGGGGGATATGGCCCGCATCGCCGAGGCGCACGCCCGGATCATGTGGGGCTTCGGGGTGAGGCAGGACGACACGGTATTCATCGGCTCTTTCTTCAGCCTCTACTGGGGAAGCTGGGGGGCGCTGCTGGGAACCGAGCGCCTCGGCGCCACCGCTTTCCCCTTCGGCGCGGGCGTCCCGGGCCAGTCGGAAAGGGGCCTCGAATGGATGAGGGAGGTCAAACCGACCGTATTCTACGGCACCCCCTCCTACAGCCTCTACCTGGCGGAGAAGGCCCGGGCGATGGGCATCGATCCAAGGAAGGACTTCAATTTTCGTATCCTCTTCTTCTCGGGCGAGCCGGGCGCCGGGGTCCCTTCGACGCGCAGGCGCATCGAGGAGACCTACGGGGGAATCTGCATCGACACCGGCTCCACCGCCGAGATGGCCCCCTGGATGACCGACGGCGAATGCGCCCACCGTCAGGGGATGCATCTGTGGCAGGATATTGTGTACGCCGAACTGGTCGACCGCCGGACCCAGCGAAAGGTCCCCTACGGCCGGGAAGGGGTGACCGTCTACACCCATCTGGAGCGGACATCGCAGCCGATGATCCGTTTCTGGGCGGGGGATATCTCGTATTGGGTGGATGATCCCTGCCCCTGCGGACGCACCTATCCCCGCCTGCCCAAGGGCATCTACGGGCGGGCGGACGACATGTTCGTGATCCGCGGCGAGAATGTCTATCCCAGCGCGATCGAAAACGTGATCCGCGGCATCGAGGGGCTGGGCGACGAGTTCCGCATCGTGATCACCCGGGAGAAGACCATGGACGAGATGATCGTCCAGGCGGAGCGTGCGCCCCGGGCCGATCCGGCGATCGTGCCCGAACTGAAGGCCAGGCTGGCCGGAGAGCTCAAGTCGCGGGGCCTTCGGGCCGTCGTGGAACTGATGGAACCGGGAACGCTGACGAGGACGGAATTCAAGGCGCGCAGGGTGATCGACCGGCGTCGCATCCCTGACTAGATCGTCACCACTTCACGATCTCCACCCGGGAAAGCGCCCGTCCGAGGATGTGCTCGCCGATCGTCTGAAAACGGTGGGGGACATCCGTGACGAAAAAGCGGTGGTCGGGCAAACTCCGCCGGGGTGTGTCCAGACCGGCTTGGGCGAGCAGGTCCGCCGCGATGGCGGCCATCGCCTCGGCGGAATCGATGAGCCGTACCCCGGGTCCGACCACGTTTTGAATGAGCGGCTTGAGCAGCGGATAATGGGTGCAGCCCAGAACGAGCGTATCGATCCCCTCCGCAAGGACGGGTTTGAGATATTCGTCGGCGGTCAGGCGGGTGACCGGGTGATCGAACCACCCCTCTTCGACCAGCGGGACGAAGAGCGGGCAGGCCTGGGTAAAGACCCGGATCTCGCTGTCGCGGCGGTGAATCGCCCGGGTGTAGGCGCTGCTGTTGATCGTGGCCGGCGTCCCGATGACACCGACCCTCCTGGTCCGCGTGGCGTCCGCGGCCGCCCGCGCACCGGCGTCGATGACGTCCAGAACGGGCACCGGCGAGAGGCTCGTAACGGCTTCATGCGCCACGGCCGCCATCGTGTTGCAGGCGATGATCAGCAGCTTGACGTTCCGCTGCAGGAGGAATTCCGTGATCTGCCCGGCGTACCCGGTGATCGTCGCCGCCGATTTCACGCCGTAAGGGACGCGGGCCGTGTCACCGAAATAGAGGATCTCCTCGAAGGGGAGGCGCTCGATCAGTGCGCGCACGACCGTCAGGCCGCCGACGCCCGAATCGAACACACCGATGGGGCTGGACGCGCCAGCCAGAACAGTGCCGGCGGCCGGGTTATCTGCTGTCATGGATGGTTTCCTTTCGCCGGGTTCCCTCGTACAGCTCGTACTCCAGGAGCCGGCATTCGATTTCGCCGTTGTAAAAGAGGATCCGCCGTTTCGTCCGGAGTCCCACCTGCTTTCCCAGGGTCAGGTTCCCGGTGAAGAGATACCCGAGATAACCTCCGCATTGCCGCTTGAAAAAATCCCCGATCTCCCGGTAGAGGCCGGTCAGCTTCGCGATCTCGCCCGTCCGCTCTCCGTAGGGGGGATTGAGGATCACCACGCCGCCCCGCTCCGGAACCGGCGTCCGGGCAAAAGGGCAGACGGTAAACGCAATGCGCTTATCCACACCGGCCGTCCGGGCGTTCTGGCGGGCCGCGGCGACCGCCCGCGGGTCCCTGTCCGTGGCGATGATCCGCGCGGCGGACTCCTTCTGCATCCCGTGCGCCTCCGCGCGGAGTTTCCGCCAGGCCGCCGGATCGAACCCCTTGATGTGGATGAAACCGTAGTTGCTTCTCAGCAGTCCCGGCGCCCGCCCCTCGGCAAAGAGCGCCGCCTCGATCGCCAGCGTCCCGCTTCCGCACATCGGATTGACGAAGGCCGTCCGGCCGTTCCAGCCCGTCGCGAGGATCACCGCCGCCGCCAGCGTTTCCTGCATCGGGGCCGCGAGGGGTATCTTCCGGTAGCCGCGCCGGGAGAGGGGCTCGCCGGAGGTGTCCAGGTAGACCAGGACATCGCTCCCCCTCCAGTAGACGTGGACCACGGCCCGGCCGCGGTCGGGTCCGGAATCGGGGCGCAGGCCGCAGCGCTCCGTGAGACGGTCGACCACGGCGTCCTTCGCCTTCACGTTGACAAAACGCCCGTCGTCGATCGACGGGGTATCCGCCGTGGAGGTCACGCAGAGGTAGGCGTGCGCCCCGCTTTCGTGGATGAACGCCTCCCAGGGGATCTCCCGGATGCCGCTGTACAGTCCCGCGGGATCGTCGGCCCTGAAGGCCTCGACCAGATAGAGAACCCGGTGACCCGTCCGGATATGGAGGTTCAGGCGCATCGTGTCGGCGAGCGTCCCTGCCGTTTCGACGGCGGCCTCCCCCTGGTCAAGGATGGGAAAGCCGAGCGCGCAGACCTCCTCGATCAGCCAGGGGACGATCCCCTTCGGGCAGGTGATGAGGATCTTTTTTTTCGTCACCCACGGATTGATGGTCATGCGCTTGTCTAGCACAGGCATGGAGAAATGCAAAGGAAAGAACCGCAGGCCCTTACCCGGCCGAAGCCGTCCCGACGCGGAAGTATAATGCCGGCCGATACGCGAGGCGACGGACAGGCTGCCTCGGCCCGCCATACAGCTGCTAGAACCGGTTCTTGATCCAGCGGATCACCGCACCCATGACGGGCACCGTCTCGTATATCACCCCCGTGTCCCAGTAATCCTGGTGGAAGATCACCTTGCCCCTGGCGTCGTAACGGACATGGGACATGCCCACCGTCCTGACGGGGTCGTCGGGGCTGCGCTTCATCGACAGGTGCATCACCCAGCGGAAATAGTAGTTGCCCTCGTGGACCGCCGGCTGCTGGATGTCGAACGTGCAGGACTGGATGCCATCGGCGCTCTTGAGAAAATAGGCCTCCATCGCGTCGATTCCCACGACCTCCTTGAACCCGTCGCGGAAATAAGCGCCGTCGGCGTAGAGTCCCCGCAATCCCTTCCGGATCGCCTCCGTGGAAAAGACCCGGTAAAACTCCTTGAAGCGCGCAACCGCCTCCTTCTCCAGCCCGGAGCCGGGCTGGAGCCCCGCAACCTTCGCCGGGTCAGTCTCCGCCAGGGCCCGATCGTATCGACTCATATCGCCTCCTTCCTGCACCCTGTGGGTGCACCCGCCTGCGATCAGCACACACATGCACAACAAGATCGAAACCCCTCCTCCTGAAAAATTCATCGTCCTACGTCCTTTCTTGCCTGAGCGCGTCGAAGCGCGACCGGATCTCCTCCACGCGCCTGCGGTTCACGCCGAGATCGTTCTTGCCGACGCGGGATGCCGAACGCACGTGGATCGTCTTTGTCCCGTCGTCCAAGAGAAACTCCACATCGTCCACGAAGCGCAAGAAGGCGGAGGTGAACTCCGCGTGGATATACCCATCCTCAGCCGTGACGATGCGGGTACGCTTCATCGCTGAAACCACCTCGATCAGGAGTGTCCTGGCCCGCTGCGCTGTCCCCTCGTACCGGAGGGGATCGATGGCGTGCCTCGGATCGGTGCTCTGCGAAGAGACGCAGTTGGGCGAGTCGGGGCAGGCGGAGAGCCTGCCGCCGGTCATCCCCACCTGGGAATGGCGGTTACCCGAACATCCGACCGTCATCACGATCAGGCAAATCCACCAGCGTCTCGACATCAGATCCACTTCATTCCCCCGGCTCCCTCCTGAGAACGATCTGGAGATCTCCCGTGGCGCCGGAGGCGAAGCCGGCCTCGCAGGAAGCCAGGTAATAGACCCATTTCCGCCGAAAGGCGCTTCCGATCCCCATCGCTTCGAGCGCGGGGGTGTTCGCCACGAAACGGTCGCGCCACTCTCGAAGGGTGCGGGCATAGTGGGGCCCGATCTCCTCACTCTCGATGATCGTCCAGGACGTCCCGCCCGAGAGGGCCCTCCGAATCGCTCCCGGTGAAAAGAGATGACCCCCCGGGAAAATGTGCTTGCGGATCCAGTCCATCCCCCGCCGGTAGTCGTCGTAGTGCCCGTCGGGGATCGTGATCGTCTGGAGGGCCATGAGGCCGCCCGGCTTCAGGAGGCGCCGGCAGCAGCGAAAGAAGGTCCCGAGATGGCGGTGGCCGACGGCCTCGAGCATCTCGATGGAGACGATGCGGTCGAAGCAGCCGGCGATGCGCCGGTAATCGGTCAGGCGGATGCCGATGCGACCCTCCAGCCCTTCCTGCCGGATCCGCTCACTCGCCCACTCCATCTGCGCCCGGGAGACGGTGATCCCGGTGACGCGGCATCCGGTTTGCCGGACGGCTTCCAGGGCGAAGCTTCCCCACCCGCAGCCGATCTCCAGAACGTGGTCCTCGGGACCGATTCGCGCTTTGGCTATCATCTCGCGGAGTTTGTTCCGCTGACCCTCCT
>JBFMBA010000415.1:0-15818 GCA_040755475.1 Thermodesulfobacteriota bacterium | reverse complement strand
GGGTTTCCTCGGGCGAGTAAAACCGCGCGCAGGAGTAAGTCATCGAGGTGTCCAGAAAAGTCCGGTAGAAGGCATTGCCGAGATCGTAATGGTCGCGGATGTTACGGCGGCTCCCCGGGACGGTGTTTGCCCGGAGGAGGTGACGGATCCGGTCCCGTAGTCGGAAAACGGCCGAGGAGAGGAAATCCCCGTCCGCGAGGTGATGGCGGTTGGCGATGAACACCTCGAAGAGTCGCGTGAGGTCGGTGCTGTCCCATTCTCCGTCGACGTAGGACTCTCCGAGGCCGATGTCGCCCCCCAGAACGGTCCGGGAAAAGAAGCGGTCATCATGAACCGTCAGATCCGCCATGGGCTTCGCAGCGGCTTCGCCGCAGCCGATCCACCCCCCCTCCGGGAGGGCGATTCCGAGGGAGCCCCGATCGATCCGGCCCAGGCGCGCCAGGATCACCCGACGGCAGAACCTCTGCCATGCCGAAGGGAGGGATCTCCTGATCGTCATCCTGTGGAAGGGGACGGGTTTGGGGTGGTAGGGAAGCTTCCTGAGAAAATAGAGTTTGGCCGCCTGGCGGTAGATCCGCGACATGGTCAGGTGGGGGAGAAGCGGATGGCGCAGGAGCATCCGCAGGAGGGTCCGGTCGTCGAGCGGCATTCTGCGTCCCGTAAGCTCCGCCGAAAAGGCGAGCGTTTCCCCGCGCATCAGATCGATGCGGACCTCGAGTTTGTCGCGGATGTCGCCGAAGGTGAATTCGTAATTCCCCTCCATATCGTTGAAGGGGGAGACGTGGAAGGCTTTCGGAGCGGTGAAACGGGCGGGATACCCCCCGGGGGCGCCCCTGGAGCACTGCAGCAGGTATACGTGCCGTTCGCCGAAGGTGTTGTTCACCTCGGCGACGGCACACAGCAGCGCCTCCGCGGCGTCGAAGACATAATAGAAGCTCACCGGGTTGAAGACGCGACCGAAATGGCGCGGCGAGGTGACAAGGACGACCCGCACCGCCGGGCCGGCGATCCCCTCCGCCGAAAGGAAACGGAGCAGTTTCTCACGGATGGTCCCCTCCCCTTCGGTCAGGTAGTCCCGGTCATAGAGCGCGACGGGGCGGAAGCGGTTCAGGCCGAAGAGCCACATCGTATTTTCCAGCGTCCCCAGGTCGTCCAGATCGATGCCGAACAGGTACAGGGGGTAGCGGAGGCGGTGCTCCACGGGCCAATAGCGCGTATGCTTGACATCTCCGAAAAAAAGGTTCGATCTCATAGTTCAATGCCGAAGGCCTCCGCAACCTGCATGCCGGAACGCAGCGCGTCCTCGTGAAAGCCGTAGCCGAAATAGCTGCCGCAGAAAAACGTGTGACGGCGACCGATGAGCAGCGGAAGCGACCGCTGCGTCGCAATGGCTTCCGCCGTGTACAGCGGGTGCGTGTAGACCAGCTCGCGTATGACCCGAGTTCGTTCCACGGGGCGCAGCGGGTTGAGGGTCACGCAGTAGTCGTTCGCGGTCCTGAGCCTCTGAAGCCGGTTCATGTGATAGGTCAGCATAACCGGGGCCTCCGGGGGGGCCTCTTTCTCGCGGAGGTAGTTCCAGGATGCTCTGGCGCGGGGATTTTTCGGCAGGAAGGATGCATCCGTGTGAAGGACCACAGCATTACGGCTGTAGGACCAGGGGACAAGGCAGGCAGTTTCTTCCGGCGACGGATCGGCAAGCAGCCCGAGCGCCTCGTCGGCGTGGACCGCGATGACGACCTTGTCGAAGGCCTCCTCCTCCCCGCCGGCGAAGGTCAGAACGGCGCCCGAACCGGTACGCCGGATGCGCTCGACCGGCCGGTCGGTGAAGACCCGGCCTTTAAAACCATTGAGAAAGGCCTTCACATAGGCGTGGCTTCCGCCCTGGACGCAGTGCCACGTGGGCTGATCGGAGACGGAAAGCAGGCCGTGGTTCTCCATGAACCGAAAGAAGCTCTCCGCCGGAAACGCCATCATCTGCGCATCCGGGGTGGACCAGATGGCCGCCGCCATGGGGATCAGGTAGGATTCGACGAGGGACGGGAGGACGGCCTCCCTCCGGAGATACTCCCCCAGGGAGAGCCCCCTGAGGGTGCCGTCGGCCAGCCGCTTTCGGGTCCTCGCATTGAAGCGGACGATCTCGATCAGGAAACGCCAGAACGCCGGCCGCAGGAGGTTTCGCCGTTGTGCGAACAGGGTATCGAGACTGCGGCTGGCGTATTGTAGACCGGTCCTCCGGCAGGTGTAGCTGAAGGACATGACCGATTCCCGGACGGGAACCCCGAGCCCCGCAAGAAAACGCATCAGCAGAGGGTAGGTACGGTCGTTCAGGACGATGAACCCGGTATCCACGGGGGTTCCCGCGTCGGGGCCGCGGTCGATCACGATCGTGTGGGTGTGGCCGCCGACGTAGTCGTTCTTTTCGAACAGGGTAACCTCATGACGCCGCTGCAGCAGGTGGGCTGAAGCGATTCCGGCAACCCCGCCGCCGACCACGGCGATCGCCAAACGGACATCCTTCAAAACGGCCTCCTTCCCTGCAATCGCAGACGCCTCGTCAGACGGTTTTCCGAACGGAAGAAAAAACGGCCTTTGACTTCTTTTTAACACAAAAAATGTCTGAAATCAACTGCCTTTATGCATCTGACTGCTGCGGATCGAAAGCGCTTACCCCATAGCGCCGTCCGTCCGGCCTCCACCCGGAACTTGCGCTCCAGGCGGCGCGGGTGTAAAAGGAGATGACCCCCTCAGCCGGGTGAACAAAAAGCCGCCGGTGTTTCAGGCGAAAAGAGGAGATCCTCGATGCATGAAGCGATCAGAGCCCTGATCGAAAGCAGGGATGTCTGCGTGTTGTCCACCGTTTCCGGCACAGAGCCCCACTGCTCGCTGATGTCCTACGTGACCGACGAGACCTGCGTGGTGTTCTACATGATCACCCTCACGGAGACGAAAAAATACCGGAATCTCGAAGGCAACAGCGCCGTGAGCCTCCTGATCGACACCCGGGAAGAACGGGCAGCGGCTGATGGTCATGGGCATAAAAAAATTCGGGCCCTCACCGTCAGCGGTGTCTTTCAAAAGCTGGAAGACCCATCGAAGGAGCGGATGATCCTCCGGCAGCTGCTGATGAAGCACCCGCACCTGAGCGAGTTTGCCGAGAGCGGCAAGGCGAAGATCTTCGCGGTTCGTGCAAAGACCTTTCAACTGCTCGACGGCGTAAGCCGGTCGTTCTTCGAGAAGGTCGGCTGAAGACGATGCCGAAGATACCCCGGAGGCTCGGCAGCGTGTCATCCGTCGGTGCCGGAGGGCACATTTCCTGAAGCTTCACCAACCCGAGCGCCGGCAAGATCCGCCACCTGGCCGTGAGCTCCGCCAGGTGTTACAGCGTCCGGTCTTTTTTTCCTGGCCTGGTGATCACCCCTCCGGAGGCCAGCAGCAGCGCATTGACCCAGAACACGGGAAGCAGCCCGAAGAGCGAACCGACAGACCCGAACAGAACTGGAACGACCACGCGCGTCATGTGGTTGACGGTCACCCGCAGGCCCATGGCCTCGCCGGACCGCCCCTGCGGGGAGTGTCCGTAGGTCATCATCAGGGTGATGGGCTGTCCGCAGCCCATGCCAAGGCCGAATAGGAAGGAGATCAGCGCGAGCATCACCGCACCCTCAAAGAACGGCACGAGCAGAAAGCTGACCGCGCCGATGCAAAAGGAAAGCGCCAGCACCCTCGCCTCGGTGAAGCGAAAAATCAGACGGGGCAGAAAGAGCCGCACAACGAACGCCGAAAGGGAAAACATCGCCAGAACGACGCCGATGGCCGAGGCCGAAAGCCCGACCGCGTGTCCGTATATGGGCATGTAGACCTGGAACAGATCGATGCCGCTGACCACCAGGCTGCCGGTGGCCAGCACACGCCAGAGCCCGGACCCCGCCAGCATCTCCCAGAGACTCCCCGCCGGCGGTGCGGCGCGCGACCCCCCGGGGAGGATGCCGCCCCGGAACGCCAGAAGCCCGGCCGGCACCAGCGACAGCAGGACAAGATACAGGCAGGCGACCGCATGTCCCGCGTGGTCGATGGAAAAGCCGGCGAGCAGCGGGCCCCCGAAGCCGGTGGTGGAGATCAGCACACTGTAATTGCTGAAGTTCCGCGCACTGGTTTCGGGGCGGCTCAGCAGGCCGACCAGATTCTGCAGGGATGAGCCGGAGAAGGCGAACAACAGGCCGTTCATCACCCCGGCTGCGAAGATGGCGGGCAGTCCGGAGACGAAATAGGGCAGCAACATCCCGCAGGCGCCGCCGACCGTACCGAACAGGAGCGGCCAGCGGGATCCGAAGCGATCGGTGAACCGGCCGATCTGCCAGGACAGGAGCATCGGCAGGACCGAAAAGGCAGCGGCAAGGAGGCCGACGGCAAAGGGCTGCGCGCCCAGTGCGAGCGCGTAAAGCGTCAGCAGAACGCGGCCGGCCTGCACGATCGTCATGATGGACAGTGCCAGGGCAAAGGTCAGATAGAGGGGCATCGGGGTTGCGATCGGTAAAATCCTTTTTCTCCGGTTGACTATCTGAAGGCGGCGAGGGATGTCAAGGCAATAATCGGCAGATCATCATTTAGTCGAAAATCCTTTCCCTTTGCGGGGAGATATGGCATACTCGCGGCGGCGAAAAGGCAAAACGTGTCGTCTCGGGAAGGGATACATGGCCAGGGTCGTTCTGGATCACGTGCACAAAACATTCGGTTCCGTGGAGGCGGTCAGGGATTTTCATCTGACCGTGGAGGACAGGGAGTTCACCATCCTGGTGGGTCCCTCGGGGTGTGGCAAATCGACGGCGCTGCGGATGATCGCCGGCCTGGAAGAGCCCACCGCGGGGACGATCCGGATCGGCGAGCGCGATGTGACGGACCTTCCCCCCAAGGACCGGGATATCGCCATGGTCTTTCAGGAATACGCCCTCTATCCTCACATGACCGTCTATGACAACATGGCCTTCGGGCTTCGGCTCCGGGGATTTTCCCGCGGGGAGATCGACCGGCGGGTCCGGGAAGCCGGCGAGATCCTGGGGATCGAGGAACTGCTCCAGCGGAGGCCGAAGCAGCTCTCCGGCGGGCAGCGTCAGCGGGTGGCGGTAGGAAGGGCCATTGTCAGGAAGCCGGCGGTTTTTCTCTTCGACGAACCCCTGTCCAATCTGGACGCCAAGCTCCGGGTACAGATGCGGGCGGAACTCTCCAAGCTCCACGACCGTCTCCAGGCCACGATCATCTACGTCACCCATGACCAGGTGGAGGCCATGACGATGGGCACGAAGATCGTCGTCATGAAGGACGGCTTCATCCACCAGATCGGCGCCCCGCTTTCGATATACAATGCCCCGGTCAATCTCTTCGTGGCCGGATTTATCGGCAGCCCCGTCATGAACTTCATCCCCTCCCGGATGATCTCCCATGACGGCCGGCCCTGGCTTGATTGCGGTGCATTCGGGCTTCCCGTTCCGGAAGGTCGAATCGCCGGGAACGACTTTCCGGTCGGATCGGAGATGATCTTCGGTATCCGCCCCAACGACATCCATGAGAAAAGTGCCGCCCCGGATCGCCTGAAAGGGCATGCCTTCAAGGCGGTGATCGAGGTGGTGGAGCCCCTGGGCTCGGAGATTCACCTCTATGTAAAGGCGGGAGAACACAGCCTGATCGCCCGCGTCGAAGCGGATACGCCCGTCCGCATTCACCAGGAGATCGAGCTTGTCTGTGACCTCGAAAGGATGCATCTGTTCGACAAAGAGCCGCCCCATCGGCGGTTCGGAACCTGAGCTTTCTGGATTTGTTGCGGGCGCTTCGCATGCCATGGCGAAAAATGTCCGGCGGGCGAAGGGAGCACGTTTTTTAAAGCTCTCATCGGGAGGGCTTTTTACGGTGTCATCACGTATGTATCATAGACAACGGGAGGTGGCGTCATGAACAGGAACAAGAGGCTTCTTTTATGCGGTACGGCTGTGCTTGTCTTTTGTGTTTTGATTCTGCCCGTATCGGCGTCGGCGAAAACGGAGATACATTGGTGGCATGCCATGACCGGATTTCTTGGCGAAAAAGTCAAAGAGATTGTCGTCAAATTCAACGCCAGCCAAAGCGACTTTGAGGTCAATGCCGTCTTCAAGGGGAACTACACGGAAACACTGACGGCCGGCATCGCCGCCTATCGGGCCAAGACCCAGCCCCACCTGCTCCAGGTCTTCGAAGTCGGAACCCAGACGATGCTCTCCTCCGGGGCGATATATCCCGTCTACCAGATGATGAAGGAGCAGGGGATCCAGATCGACTGGGCCGATTTCCTCAGCGTGGTGCGCTCCTATTACTCAAAGGACGGAAACCTCTATTCCATGCCGTTCAACTCCTCCACCGCGATCCTCTACTACAACCGGACCATCTTCAAAAAGGCCGGCCTCGATCCGACGAAAGCACCCACCACCTACGATCAGATCGAGAAGGCGGCCAAGGCCTGTGTGGCCTCCGGCGCCACAAAGATCGGGTTTACCACGGCCTGGCCCTCCTGGACGCTTGTCGAGAATGCTCACGCCTGGCACGATCAGCCCTTTGCCGACCAGGACAACGGTTTCAAGGGCATGGCCACGCGCCTGAGGATCAACGGTGAATTCGGCGTGAAGCTCTGGACCCTCCTGACCCGCTGGCAGAAAGAGGGCATCTATACCTACGCGGGGCGGGGAAACAAGGGCGATCAGCCGATCATCAACGGGGAGGCGGCGATCGGCCTGGCCTCCACGGCGCTGGTGGGAACGCTCACAAAAACGGCCAAATTCGACTGGGGAACGGGCAACCTGCCCCGCCTGTCCGGCTTCCCCCAGGGCAACTCGATCATCGGCGGCGCCAGCCTCTGGGTGATGAAGGGACGCAAGACCGATGAGTACAAGGGGGTGGCGAAATTCCTCGAGTTCCTGGGCAAACCGGAGCAACAGGCCTGGTGGCACGCCACGACGGGCTATCTGCCCGTGAGCAAATCGGCGCTCAAGTCGCTCCAGGGGACGGACCACTTCCAGCGGAATCCCGACATGTGGACCGCCTTCAACCAGATCATGAGCGGCAAGACCACGGCCAACAGCCAGGGGATCCGTCTGGGCAATTTTGCGGCGCTGCGGGACAACATCGAGGTCGAAATGGAAAATGTCGTCGCGGGAAAGAAATCGCCCAAACAGGGTCTCGACGACGCCGCCAAGAAGGGGGGCGAGATCCTGAAGGAGTTTGCATCGCTTTACCGGTAAAAGGTTCACCTCGGCGAGGCCGTCGCGGGGACCGGACAGAAAGGGTTCCCCCCGCGGCGGCCTTGCGGATTGCAGGGATCGGCATATGAAAAGAAGCATCTTCAAGAACCGCTGGCTCCCCTACCTGCTCATCGCCCCGCAGCTACTGGTGGTCATCGTTTTTTTCTTCTGGCCCGCCTTCGATTCGCTGCGCCTCTCCTTCTTCAAGGTGTCTCCCTTCGGGGACCGGCAGATCTTCGTGGGGCTGGAGAACTTTATCGAGCTCCTCACCTCCGCGGAATACGGCCGGAGCGTCCTGAACTCCTTCATCTTCTCCCTGGGCGTCACCGGCCTGGCGCTCGCCTCCGCGCTGTTTCTGGCCCTCCTCGCCAATTCGAAGATCCGCGGCCTGCCCTTCTACCGGACGGCCATTCTCTGGACTTACGGGATCGCACCCCCCGTGTCGGGAATCATCTGGCTGTTTATCTTCCACCCGAGCTACGGGATACTTCCCTACCTCCTTTCGATGGTGACAACCTATGAATTCAACTGGCTCCTCAAGGGGTGGATCGCCATGCTGCTGGTGATCTTCGCGGCCGTCTGGGCCCATCTGGGCTACAATATCGCCTTTTTTCTGGCCGGCCTGCAGACGATCCCCCGCTCGGTCATCGATGCCGCCCGCGTCGACGGGGCGAGCGGGTTGAGCATGTTTTTCCGGATCACCTTTCCCCTGCTCTCCCCGGTGACCTTTTTCCTGTTCATCATGAACATGGTCTTCTCCTTTTTCGAAACCTTCGGCATCATCCACGCGGTCACCCAGGGGGGGCCGGGCGATACGACCACGATCATGGTCTACAAGACTTACGTGGACGGCTTCGTCAATCTGCGGATGGGGTACTCGGCCGCCCAGTCCGTCATCCTCATGGTCCTGGTCATTTCGCTCACGGTCCTGCAGTTCAGATACACGGAAAGGAAGGTCTACTATTGATGGTGGCCCCTTCCCCGATGAAAAAAAGAAGGCGGCGGATGGGCGGAAACAAACTCGCCGTTCACCTGCTTCTGATTCTCTCGGTGCTTCTGATCGGCTTTCCCCTCTACTACGGGCTGGTGATCTCCACCCAGAGCATGGAAGAGGTCACCAGGGTCCCGCAGAGCCTGCTCCCGTCGTCGCACCTGCTGGAGAATTACGCCAAGGTGTGGGACCGGATCCAGATGGGACGGCTGCTGATCAACAGCGGGATCGTCGCCCTGGTCGTGAGCATCGGCAAGATCGTCATCTCGATCCTCTCGGCCTTCGCCATCGTCTTTTTCAATTTCCGGGGGAAACAGCTCGCCTTCTGGCTGATCTTCATCACCCTGATGCTGCCCGTTCCCGTGCGGATCATCTCCACCTACCAGGTGGTCAGCTATCTGGGATGGGTGGACACGTACGCGGGGCTGACGATTCCATTGATCGCCTCCGCCACGGCCACCTTCCTGTTCAGGCAGTTCTATCTCACCATCCCCGACGAGATGGTCGATGCGGCCAAGATCGACGGCGCCGGCCCGCTGCGGTTCCTCTGGTCGATCCTCCTGCCAAACTCCGGAGCCAACATCGCCGCGCTGTTCGTGGTCATGTTCATCTACGGCTGGAACCAGTACCTCTGGCCGTTGATGGTGACCAGCTCCAACCAGATGAGCGTCGTGGTCGTGGGAATCGCCTCCGCCGTTCCTACAGGGACACAGCTCCCCGAGTGGAACCTCGTCATGGCGGCCGCCATCATGGCGCTCCTGCCCCCGGTGCTGGTGGTGATTTTTCTCCAGCGCTGGTTCGTCCACGGTCTGATCGAGACGGAGAAATGACCGGGTGTGCCATCCGCCGGCCATGTCCTGCGGGCGGGGGGCTTCACGCAGATGGTGAAAAGGCGTTCAAAGGGAAAAGGATGAGATGGGCGAAACAAGCGTTAAAAAGGGGCTCGGGGTGCTGCTCCTATTGCTCCTCGGCCTCGGGGGAGGGACAATGACTCAGGGCGCGGTCTCAACATCGGCTCCCGATGCGGGAAAACTCTGGCGGGGGAAATATCCCCTCTTTGTCACCGCCCACCGCGGCTTTTCCGGCAATGCGCCCGAGAACACCATGGCCGCCTTCCGGGCGGCCATCGACGCCGGGTGCGACATGATCGAACTGGATGTCCATCTATCACGGGACCGCCGGGTGGTGGTGATCCACGACGACAGGCTGGAGAGGACCACAGGCGGCAGGGGAAACGTTGCCGACCTGACCTTCGCCGAGCTGCAGCGGCTCGATGCCGGGTCCTGGTTCGATCCCCGGTTTTCCGGAGAGAAGATACCGGCCCTGGCGGAGGTCCTGTCGCTGACCCGCAACCGGATTCTGGTCAATATCGAGCTGAAGAAAGGGAAGCATCGATTCCCCTACACCATGGAGGAGCTCGCCGATCTTGCGCTCCGCGAGGTGGAGATGGCCGGCATGTCGGATCAGGTGCTTTTCTCGTCCTTCGACCGGACCGCCATCGACCGGATCAGGGAGCGCAGTCCGCAACTGCCGGTGGCCCTGATCACGGACAAACCCTGGGTGTACCCGGAGGAGGCCGGCGGGGGCAAACGCTACCCCACCCTCAACTGCCGGCTTACCGTCCTGAATGAGGAAAATATCCGCCAGGCCCGCGCGGGGGGGATACGGATCCATGCCTGGACGGTGAACGCGCCGGACGACATGCGCAAGGCCATCGCCCTGGGCGTCGACGGGATCATCACCAACCACCCGGACCGCCTCATCCGCCTTCTGCGGGAGAAAAAGGCAACGATGAAAGAGGCCTACTTCACAAAGGAGTCGATCCGCGTCAAATCGCTGGAGATGCTCGAGAGCGTACAGGCACTCCGGCATCGGCAGCCACTGGTCGGCCAGGAGTGCGCGCTTCTGGTCCTGGACATGCAGAACCATTTCTTCGCTGAGACCTCCCATGCCTTTATACCCTCCGCCCCGGCGATCCTGGCGGGGGTCAACCGCCTGAGCGGGGCCTTTCGGGCAAAAGGGCGCCCGGTGGTCATGACGCGGCATGTCAATACACCCGGGGATGCGGGAAGGATGTCCACATGGTGGCGGGCGCTGATCAGCGAGGCGGATCCCCTGAGCCGGCTGATCGATGAACTGGATGTCGGCGGTGCGGTGGTTCTTAAAAAAAGCCAGTACGACGCGTTCCACGAAACCCCGCTGGCGCGGATACTGACGGAAATCGGGGTCCGTCAGATCGTCATCGGCGGCGTCATGACCCATCTCTGCTGCGAGACGACCGCCCGCAGCGGTTTTGTCAGGGGTTTTGACGTCTTCTTCGCCGTCGACGGCACGGCGACCTATAATGAGGCCTTTCACCGTGCGACGCTGCTGAATCTCTCGCACGGCTTCGCCGTGCCGATGCTTGTCGAGGAGATCCTGTCGGGGATATGAGACAATGAAGGAGGAAGCGGCTACGATCATCGGCGCCGGGCCGGCGGGCATCGCCGCGGCGATCCAGCTCGCGCGCAGCGGAATCGATCCACTGGTCGTGGAGAAGGAGCGCGTGGGGGGCCTTTTGAAAAATGCCCACTGGGTGGAGAACTATCCGGGATTTCCCGACGGGATCGCCGGTCTTGATCTGGTTTCGCGCTTCGAGCGGCAACTGGCGAGTCATGTCCCCGAGGTCCTCTTTGAGGAGGTGACCAACGTCGGGCTTGACGGTCATGCCTTTTGTGTGGCAACTGAAGCCAAGCGCTGGCGGGCCCGGATCGTCATCGTTGCTTCGGGTACGAAGCCGCGCAAGGACTCGGACGTAGCCGTCTGCCCGGGGGCCGAGGAGCGGATTTTTTACGAGATCTATCCGCTGCACGCTGTGGTCGGAAAGCGGATCGCGATCGTCGGGGCGGGGGATGCGGCCTACGATTATGCGCTGAATCTCGGGAAAAGGAATGATATACTGATCCTGAGCCGGTCGGCGACGGCGCGCTGTCTGCCGCTGCTTCGCGAGCGCGCGGCCCGCGCTCCGCGCATCACGGTCCGGGACGAGTCGCGGGTACGGCGCGTCGCCGCCGGAAGCGAGGGACTGGATATCGGGAGCGCTTGTCGGGGCGAGGAGCGCTTCGATCATGCCGATTTCCTGGTTTTCGCCATCGGCAGGGAGCCGCAGAGCGACTTCCTGTCGGAAACCGTCAGGCAGCAGCAGGCAGAGCTGGAGCGGAGCGGCCGTCTCTTTCATATCGGCGACGTCCATAACGGACTCTTCCGGCAGACGGCGATTGCCGTCGGCGATGGGATCAAGGCGGCGATGCGGATCATTACACATCAGGAGGGAAACGATAGATGAAGATTGTGGCGTCAACGGGAACGGACGACATCGCCCGCGTCTATATTGCCGACTTCGGGGACGGCAGGCTTGTGGAGTTTGTGGAATCCGTTCAACCGCCCTATCCACGACGTGAGAAATGGGTCCTGATCATCTCGACGCTCTTCGGATGTCCGGTCGGATGCCTGATGTGCGACGCGGGGCATGCCTATCGCGGAAAATTGTCGAAGGCGGAACTTTTTGCCCAGATCGATTTTCTGGTGAAGCGGCGGTTTCCCGACGGGAACATCGCCGTCGACAAGTTCAAGATCCAGTTTGCCCGGATGGGTGAACCGGCCCTGAACAGGGAGGTGCTCGCCGTTCTCGACGAGTTGCCGGTCCGATACAGGGCGCCGGGATTGATCGCGTCCCTCTCCACGGTTGCCCCCGCCGGGACGGAGTCCTTCTTCGAGCGGCTCCTGGATGTGAAGAACAGCAACTATTCCGATGGGCGGTTCCAGTTTCAGTTTTCCATCCACACCACCGATGAGAACCTCCGGGACAAGCTGGTTCCCATGAAGAAATGGTCTTTTGCCGAGATGGCCGGCTACGGTGAACGGTTTTACACCGGAGGGGATCGTAAGATCTCCCTGAATTTCGCCCTGGCCGCCGGGATGCCCGTCGAGTCCGGCATTCTGGTCCGGTATTTCGATCCGGCGCGTTTCCTGATCAAGATCACGCCGCTCAATCCGACCTATCAGGCCGGTGAAAACGGCTTGACGTCCTATATTGATCCGTCCCTCCCGGGAGGAAAAGACGCCCTGATCGACGCGCTGCGCGCCGCCGGCTATGAGGTGCTCGTCAGCATCGGGGAAGTGGAGGAAAACCGGATCGGGAGCAACTGCGGGCAGTACGTTCTGACCCATATGAACAGCCAGAGACCGATCCGGGGCGGATATTCATACGCCATAGAGCAGCATGCCTAGGAATTCCTGAGGGAACAGAACATGACGATCAAGAATCCGAAGGACTTCTGGGCCGGCCTGATGTTCATGGGCATCGGTCTGTTTTTCGTCATCGGCTCCCGCGACTATCAGCTCGGCAGCGCGGCCCGCATGGGACCGGCCTATTTTCCGACGCTCCTGGGGGGGCTGATGGCCGTGGTCGGCGGCATTGTCTTTTTCCGGTCCTTCATCCTGAAGGGGGCGAAGGTAGCCGCGTTCCCCCTGCGGCTGATGTTCTTCATCACCCTGTCGCTGCTGGTGTTCGGCTACCTGCTCAAGCCGGCCGGGCTGGTACTGGCCCTGCTGCTGCTCGTGGTCATTGCGGCCTTTGCCGGTCACGAGTTCCGACTCAGGGAGGCCCTCCTGCTGACCTTTGTGTTGATCGTTCTGTCTGTTCTGGTGTTCGTCAAGGGGCTGGGGCTCCCCTTCCCCCTCTGGCCCGCCTTTTTCAGCTAACGGAGCGACGCGGTGGACTTTCAATTTCTTCACCATCCGGCGATCGGTCTCGTCGGTGTGGCGATGGGCCTGTTCGGCATCGCCGAGATCGTCTCCACGCTGGAACTCAGGGGATCGCCCCGGGGCCGCAGGTGATGATGAAAAATCCGGACCTCTTCTGGGCCTGATCGCCTCGATGTGGATCGGAAACGCCCTCCTGCTGGTCCTGAACCTGCCGTTGATCGGCATCTGGATCCGAATGCTCGCCGTCCCCTACCGCCTTCTCTACGCGTCGATCCTGGTTTTCATGGGCATCGGCGTCTACAGCCTGTCGAACAGCCCCTTTGATGTGCTCCTGATGGCGGTCTTCGGCATTCTCGGCGTCGTGTTCATCAAGCTCGAGTGCGAGCCGGCGCCGCTGATCCTCGGTTTCGTTCTCGGACCGATGATGGAGGAAAACCTGCGGCGCGCGCTGCGGAGGCAGGGGTCCCCGAAAAATCTCCAATGCGCGTTTGACGGGATCCGATTTCCAACATGCGTGAGAAGTATCCATCCCATCCCCTGGAGGCATCAAAAGCTATGGAAACAATGAAGGACGAATACCGGGTCTCGGGCGACGGGCGAAAGCCCCGGTTGATCGCGCCGCCGAAGGCCTGCGAAACGCATTCGCATATTTTCGGACCGGCGGACAGGTACCCTCGCTTCCCCGGCAGGAAACCGCACTACGGCGCACCCATCGACGCTTACGAAGCCATGCTCAGACGCCTGGGGATGGAGCGGTGCGTCATCGTGCAGCCCTCGCTGTACAGCACCGACAATCGCTGCACGCTCGACGCCATTGCGCATTTCGGCCTGTCGCGCGCGCGCGGCGTCGCGGTGACGAAAAAGGACATCCGTCAGAGCGAACTACAGCAACTGCACGATGCCGGCATGCGCGGGCTGCGGTTCTATCTGATCGTTGACGACTTCGTGATGGGCGACGCCCGGGAAATGGCCCGGCGGATCGCCCCTTTGGGCTGGCACCTCCAGGTTCAGGACCGGGGTGACTGGCTGGCCGGGGCGATCCCGATCCTCGAGAAGCTACCGGTCGACATCGTCATCGACCATGTCGGGCGGACTCCGCCGGAAAAGGGCGTCAACGATCCGGGTTTCAAGGCGCTCCTGCGCTTCATGGAAACCGGCCGGTGCTGGGTCAAAATCTCCGCCCCGTACCTGGCGAGCCTCGACGGGCCGCCACGATACGCCGACGTGGGCCACAAGGTCCGGGCCCTGGTGTCCGTACGGCCCGACCGGCTGGTCTGGGCGGCGAACTGGCCGCATCCCAACCACACGCCGGGCAACAAGCCCGAAGAGGCCGACTGCCTCGATGTCCTTCTCGAATGGGTGCCCGATGCGGCCCTCCGGAAAGCCATCCTCGCCGACAACCCGGGCATCCTGTACGGATTCGACACCTGACCCTTCCTCGCTGCGACGGCCTGATGCCGCGGAAATCCCCAAAGCTGCCCGCCGATCGATGTATCCGCTTTCGCTGTTGAACCGGTTACGGTCGCCGCGCGATGCCGCCGGTCGGGACAAGGCGCCCGTCTGATCACGTTCAGACCTGACGGTCGTCGGAACGGAACTTCGACAGCCAGTGCTCCACGAGCTTTCCAGCCGCTTCACGGCCGCCGAGGCCGAATGAAAGGGCGATCGCAACCGCGATTGAACCGAGCGTGAGGCCGAAGGCAAGGTTGACGATATCATCGGCAATACCCATGGCGCGCAGACCAAAGGCCACGACCAGAGCCAAGATGGCAAAACGTCCGATGCGCGCCAGACCTTTGGTATGAGGGCCGCTTGCACGGCCGATCGCCTCATAGGCAAGGTTCGCCAGCCAGAATCCTATGACGAGAATAACCGAGCCCAGCAGCACATCACCGCCAAATCGGATAAAGGTGGCCACAATATCGCCGACCTGCTTGAAACCGAGCTGGTTGGCCGCTTCCACGACGGCGAACAGCATGGCAAAAAACAGAACCACATGCCCTACAAAACCCGATGCGGGGGTTTTTCGAAACGCATCGGCAAGTCCGGCATACGGGGGCAATTTGTCAAACCCCAGGGTGTTCAAAAGACTGGCCAGCAGGCGGGAGGCGAAAGAGGCAATCACCCAGGTGACGACCAGGATCAGGCCAGCCGCAATCATGTGGGGCACCGCCGCCAATAACATGCTCAGCATCTCCGTGGCGGGTTTGGAAATAGCCTCGATCTTCAGCGCGTCCAGCGCAGCGATCAGCGCCGGCAGGAATACAACCACAAAAACCAGCATACCGGCCATGCTGGACAGCTGCAACGATTCGGTCATGCCGACGCGCTGACCGAGCTGGTCGCTTCCGGCCGTGCGCAGCAGGTTGGTGGTGAGGTTACGAAGCACGATGGCCACGATCCAGCCCACACCGCCAATGACGAGGGCGGCCACCACATTGGGCACGATACCGAGCGCCTTGGCGACCATCTCGCGCAGCGGCGCCAGTAGACCCTCCATTTGCAGCGCACCCAGGATGGCGGGAACGAAGAGCAGAATGATCAGCCAGAACAGCGCCTGGCTCAGACCGCCGCTGATGGGAGCCATGCCTGCGTGCTCGGAAAGCTTTTCGTCCAGCCTGGTCTTTGAGAGCACTTTGTTCACCGCTGTGCGCACCAAACTGGCGAGCAGCCACGCCACGAAAGCAAGGACCAGACCGGCCAAAAGGCGCGGAGCGTACTCAAACAGCTGAGTAAGCAGTACCGCGAAGGGACCGGAGGCCAGCGTCAGATCAAACGCGTTGAGTACTGCCGTCAGCGTAAACAGCATCACAACCCAA
>JBFMBA010000414.1:0-2622 GCA_040755475.1 Thermodesulfobacteriota bacterium | reverse complement strand
AAGCGGGCGTTCTGGAGGTCCTCCGCCCGGACCCGGACGGCCTGCTCGAAGACGGGGTCGCTGACGAGGAATTCGTCGCCCTCCCTCCCGTAGACGATCAGGTTGTGCGCGTTGAACTGGAAACGCATCTCCGGGGGGAAGTAGGGCAGCCAGAAGACCGAGGTCTGCAGGCCTACGGCCTCCCCTCCGTCGACCAGTCGAATCAGCTCGGCAAGGGCCTTTCCTTCGTTCCGGTAGCGGGCGGTCGCAAATTCAACGTGGAGGTTTTTCGCGGCCCCCCTGATGATCGATCCGGGGAACATGCGGTAGGATATGACGGGGAGGTTGGTGATCCGGACGAAGGGGATGTAGGCGAAGGTGAGGCCGCCCGCGATGCCGAACACCATGGGCTCCGACAGGTCCAGCCCCCGCCGCCGGAGCAGCGAGGCGACGACGCCGCTTTCGCAGTGGGCGTATTGCCTGTGTTCCAACGGCTGTGAAGCGGCCATCTACTCCTCCTCGGGGAAATGCTTCAGGGCGCCGGCGGAAATGCCGAAAATCCGGGCGTACTCGCCGAGCATCCTGTCGTCCAGTTTCGCAAAGACGCCCGGTTTGAAATGGCGCCTGACCTGCCACCGGTACAGGCCCATGGCCTGGGCAAGGGTCAGGGGGTCCATCCATTTCCTGTACATGTAGTATTCGATCGGCGAGGTTTCGTTGTTTCTCACCCGGAGCGCCGCCGCCTCGGCCTTCCGGGCGAAGTCGTCGATGACCTGGGTCAGGACGATCTCCTCCGCCTCCCAGCCGCTGGTCGCGGCGCGGGTGTAACGGCCCTGATCGTCGACGGCGTACAGCGCCTTTTTGGCGCCCCGCAGCGTCTTGACGTCATCCTGGGGGATCTCGGATATCTTCATCGTCTCATAGCCATTGACACAAGGTCCCATATCTGATAGCAAGCGACAACGCCGCTTCTATAGCATAAAGTCATCATTTTTCAAGGTTTATCTCGTCATGCGCATCCTTTTGGTCAATCCCCCAAACGCCGGCAGAAGTATTCCCGAGGAGGCATACGGGGTCACGTCCATCAAGCAGATCTTCCGGGGAGAGCCCTTCAGTCTTGAGGTCATCGCCGGGGCCCTGCCGGGACACGACCTGATGATCCTCGATTTGAAATGCGAACCGGAGGAAGCGCTGTGGGATGCCATCGCCGATTTTCGCCCCCGGGTGATCGGCTTCACGGCGGTCACCTGCGAGGCGAACACCGTGTTGCGCTTTTCCAGGAGAATCAAGGCGGAAACCGGTTGCGTCATCGTGGTCGGGGGGAACCATGCCACCTGCGACCCGTCCTATTTCAACTGGAGCGAGATCGACTATGTCGTCATCGGCCTCGGAAAAAAGAGCTTCGGTGACCTGATCGGCCGCCTTCAGAAAGGGGATGACGGCGCGGGGATACCGGGGATTGCGCGGGTAACGGCCGGATCGGCCCTTTCCTGGAGCACCAGAGCCTATGGCCCGGACGATCTGATGGACGACTGCCCGCCCCGGTATGACCTCGTGGAGCGGTACCGGGAGCACTACGTCCTGGAAAAGCTGGGGATGAGGATGGGGTTCGTGGCCACCGCCCAGGGCTGCACCCATGCCTGCTCCTTCTGCGCGATCCCCGGGATGACGGGGGGAAGATACCTTCTCCACTCGCCCGATGCCGTCGTCAGGGACATCCGCCTGCTGGAGGCGATCCCCTTTATCCGGCTGGTGGACGCCAACACCTTCGGCGATCCTGCCGTGTCGAGGGAACTCTGCCGGAAGATCGGGGAGCGGGGCATCCGGAAGCGCTTCATCGCCGATGTCCGGGCGGATACCGTCGTCCGGCATCACGAACTGCTCCGGGAGTGGAAAGAGGCGGGTCTCCATGCCGTGGTGGTCGGATTCGAGGATATTCAAGAGCAGCGGATAGGAGGGTATAACAAGAAATACCAGGCCTCGATCATTCCCCGTTCCATCGAGCTGCTCCATGAGATGGGGCTGCTCATCGTGGGCGATTTCATCGTTCCCCCCGATTACACCGAGGCGGATTTTGAGGCGCTGGAGCGGTTCATCGCGGCAGAGGGCATCCAGGTCCCCGTGCTGTCGGTGTTGACGCCCATCCCCGGCACGCCGCTCCATGCGACCATGAAGGACCGGATTGTCGTGCACGATCTGGATTATTACACCTTTACCAACGCGGTGGTTCCCACGGTCCTGCCCGAAAAGGTCTTTTACGAGGCCTATTCGGGGCTGGTGAGGCGGCTCCAGGGAGGGGTCCCGCCGAAGAACACATGAAGGATGACCGATGACCGTTTATATCAACGACATTTCGGTGTTTCTGCCGAACGAACCGGTCGACAACGACCATATCCAGGAACTCATCGGCACAATCCACGGGTTGCCGTCGCGTTTCAAAAACAGGGTCCTGGACAACAACCGGATCGAGAAGCGCTACTATGCCGTCGATCCGGCGACGGGTAGTCCGACCCACACGAACGCCCAGATGACGGCGGAGGCGATCCGGGGGTTGAAGCCCTATGAGGGTTTCAGCATCGACGACATCCAGTGCTTGTGCTGCGGCACCACATCGGCGGACGTGATCGCCCCGGGACACGGCCT
>JBFMBA010000413.1:0-5102 GCA_040755475.1 Thermodesulfobacteriota bacterium | reverse complement strand
ATTCGTGTTCCGCGCCGTCCCCTCACCCGGCGCGGGCGTGACCTGGTGGATGATCGACGAACTCGGCTTCGACCAGCAGTTCCTCTCGGTGCTGTCGCTCATCGGCAGCACGCTGACGCTCGGCGGCATGTTCCTGTTCCGCCGCTTCATGGCAGAGCGATCGATCGCCTATGTCGTCGGCTTCCTCACTTTCGCGGGCTTCGTGCTCGCGCTGCCGATCGTCGGTCTCTATTACGGCCTCCACCACTGGACCGAAGCGATGACCGGCGGGCTGGTGGACGCGCGCACCATCATGATCATCGACACCGCGCTCGAGTCGCCGCTCGGCCAGATCGCGATGATACCGATGCTGGCCTGGATCGCCAATTGCGCGCCCGTCAACCTCAAGGCGACCTTTTTCGCGGTGATGGCATCCTTCACCAATCTCGCCCTGTCGCTGAGCCAGCTCGGCACCAAGTACCTCAACGAGATCTTCATCGTGACCCGCGAAGTCCGCGACGGGGCGAGCGGCGCGGTCAAGGTCCCCGCCGATTACAGCCAGCTCGGCGACCTGCTGATCGTCCAGGTCGTGCTCGGCCTGGCGCTGCCCTTCGCCGCGATCCTGATCGTGCGTCTGGCGCGCCTGCGCAGTGCGTGAGCCAGTGCTGCTTGAGACAACCGCCGACAGGGCTGATCGAAAGCCTGAACAGCGTACAATTGCAGAACCCCCGACAGGGCTGCCGGAGCCTTGCTCCGCCTGCGGCACACCGGCAACGCCGTCATCCATGCGCGGCGCTTCTCCGATCCTCCCTCCCGGGCAGGCAAAAAACAGCACAGGATGAAGCGGATCGGTCTCCGGGCACGTCCGCTGGTTCTGCAATCGGTCTGACCGGTTTCTATTTGCATGGAAAACAGCTTGACAGGTTCCCTGTAAAGCTCTATGCACACCTGGCCGCTGCCCGCAAGGCTGGTGGATACGTTCCGGATTGGAATGTGAGACTTCACGCTGAGCTCCGATGCCGAACAGGCGTCATCCTGATTGCGAGATACAATGGAACCGAACCGATCGTGTGCAAGCAGTCGCCGGTGGGGATTGTTGTCTGCGTCGTTTGTTGTGATGATGGTGATCAGCATCTACCAGTATTCCTGGTTTCTTTTTGCCTTCACCCTCCATAAGCAGTATAACTGGGTCCTGTCGACCATCGGACTTACCTTCACCATCTTCACCTATGCGGCCACTTTTATCCAGCCGTTCTCAGGCTATGTTGCGGACTCCTACGACCCCCGGAAGGTCGCCATTACCGCTTCCTTCCTGGTCGGCAGCGGAATGCTGCTGGCCTCCACCGCCGAATCACCGGGCATGCTCTACTTGTATTACGGCATCGGCGGGATAGGGGTCGGCATTCTGTATGGCCTCTCAGCGGCCTGCGCCGTCAAATGGTTCCCTGATCGGCGGGGGTTTGCCACGGGGCTTGTGGTGTTCGGTTTCGGCGCCGGTACGATGATTTTTAACTGGTTCATCCAGCAGATGCTTCAAAGTATCGGCCTGGATATGACCTTTGTGTATCTGGGTATCGGCATGCTGGTCATATTGGTTCCCCTGTCCCTGTTGTACAGATACCCCAAGGAGCCCACACCCGGGGACAAGCCCCCGGAAAGAAGATGGGATGCGTCCCGATCCGATTACACCCCGATGGAGATGATCAAAACCCCCCAGTGGTTTCTGATCTACTTCTCTTTTACCTTTACCGTATCCGTTGTGCTGATCTTCGGCGCGCAGATGAAGATGATGGCCGATGAATTCGGGCTTCCCAAAGGCTACTTCAACCTGCTTCTTGTCCTGTTTCCCCTGGGAAACGGTTTGAGCCGCGTGTTTGCCGGCGCCATCTCCGACAAATTTGGCAGGGAAAAGACCATGGTGGTGTTCTACAGCCTGCTTGCCCTGTCCATCTTCTCTTTCGTCTTCTTTGCCCGAGTCCCTCTGTTTTTTGTGGCCATCGTCTTTGTCGCAGCCCTTCTGGGAGGGGCCCCCTTTGCGCTTTACCCGGCCACCATCGGCGACTACTATGGATCGAAATATTCCACGACCAACTACGGGATCACTTACACGGCGAAGGCTTTTGCGGGACTGATTTCAGGTTGGTTGAGCGGTTATCTGGTCATGCAGTTCGGCTCATATACGCCGACGCTCGTCTTCGTTGCCTGCTGCAGCCTTCTGGCGGCGGTGATCTCGATGCCGATGATACTGAAGGCACCCCGCAGAAAGGGGTGATGTGGACCGGAAGGGCACCCCGCCACGACAGATTCAGAACGAGCCACCCTTTGTCCATCACCCCGCTGCGCGCCCAGAAGGCCACGGAGTCATAGCCGCCCGCGTTTTTCTCGGGCCCCTTGCGGCCGTACCCGGTCAGGTTCGCAAAGATCAGCGAGGGGTTTCCCCTGGACAGGGCATCGTAAGTGAGGTTGAATTTCTCCAGCTCGTAAGGCCGGAGGTTGTTGAGGAAGACATCCGCGCCGGCGATGAGCCGCTGGAGAATGGATTGTCCCGCGTCGGTTCCGATGTTGAGGGCGATCCCTTTCTTGTTCCGGTCCATGTGTTCCCAGAGGTAGTTCACCTCATGGGGTTTCATCCAGCCTCCGGCGCCCTCCTTAGGTGTCAAGAAAAAAATCCCGCGCCTTGTAAAAAACAGTTGAAATGGCGGCTCGAATAGTAATAACTACACCTGCGTGACCGGAGACAGCGAAAGGATGGGTCGATGAAGGATTTTTGGAGCGGGAAAACCCCTTGCTGGCAGCTATTGGGGTGCACTCCCCCTGTCTATTCCCGGTGCAGCGCCTTTCGGAACCGGGAGCGGCCCTGCTGGGAGACCGCCGAATCGCAGTGCAGGAAGATACTGAGTTTCGACTGGGAATGCCGGGATTGCAAAGTATTCAAGATCTATGGACAGCGCGACTGAACGGACGGGGAGAAGGAATCGGTGAAGAACGGGACGGCCCATGGTGCGGACCGGAAGCGCATCCCGCGGGCCCCGCGCCGTGAAAAGGGGGAGATGTCATGACCGCATCTGCGGGCGACGGATCAGCCGTGCATCGGGATCAGGGGCGGAATAATCCGAAGCCGCCGGGGCAGGCGGTCGCCGATGGCGGTACCCTGCCCGCGGCCGAAGGACAGGTCCGCATCCGCTTTCTGGGCAGCGGGGACAATTTCGGCAGCGGCGGGCGTTTCCAGACGTGCATCCATGTGGATGCAGGCGGGAGCCCTTTCCTGATCGACTGCGGCGCCTCTTCGCTGATACCGATGAAACGGGCGGGGATTCGCTCCGATCGGATCGACGTGATCCTGATCTCCCACCTCCACGGCGACCATTTCGGCGGCATCCCCTTTTTCATCCTCGATGCGCAGCTCATCAGCCGTCGTGAAGCCCCGCTCCGCATCGCCGGCCCCCCCGGCCTGACCCAACGCATCCGGGAGGCCATGGAGGTCTTCTATCCCGGTTCTTCCGGGATCGAGCGGAAATTCGCCATCGAGTATTTGGAAATGAAAGAAGATGAATATACGCAGGTGGGCGACCTCGCCGTCCTTCCCGCCCGGGCGGTCCACGGCAGCGGCGCTCCCTCCTGCGCGCTGCGGGTCGAATGCGCGGGGAAGGTGATCGCCTATTCCGGGGACACCGAGTGGACCGACGCACTGCTGCGCGTGGCCGACAATGCGGATCTGTTCATCTGCGAATGTTACGCTTTCGAAAAGGCGATGCGGAACCACCTCAATTACCGGACGCTGATGGGACAGAGGCATCGGCTGGGGTGCAAGCGGCTCATCCTTACCCACATGGGGGAAGAGATGCTGAGCCGTCTGGGGGAGGCGACGGTGGAGGCGGCGCGGGACGGGCTGGAGATCGTGCTCTGACGGGGGAAGGGGAGGCGCCCTCCCGCAGCGGGGTGTATCGCGATCAGGCACGGAATGACGGAGACATATGAGGGGGGGAAGGAGTCTGTAGATGCAGGAGAGCGTGGTCAAAAAATTGTCCTTTCTGGATCGCTATCTGACCCTGTGGATCTTCCTGGCGATGAGCGTGGGCGTGCTGCTGGGTTATGGCGCCCCCGGCGTCGGGAACTGGATCGGGTCGCTTCGGCCCGAGGGGACGCAGACCAGCATCCCGATCGCGGCGGGGCTGATCCTGATGATGTATCCGCCCCTGGCCAAGGTGCGATACGAGGAACTCGGCGACGCCTTTCGCGACTTCAGGGTGCTCGGGCTGAGCCTCGTTCAGAACTGGGTCATCGGGCCAATCCTCATGTTCGCGCTGGCGGTCCTGTTCTTGCACAATCAGCCAGAGTTCATGATCGGCCTGATCATGATCGGCCTGGCCCGCTGTATCGCCATGGTCATCGTCTGGAACGACCTGGCCCGGGGCGATTGCGAGTATTGCGCGGGGCTGGTCGCCTTCAACTCGATCTTCCAGGTCTTATTCTACAGCGTGTACGCCTGGCTGTTTATCACGATCCTGCCGCCGCTGATGGGGCTCTCCGGGGCGGTCGTCGACATCACGATCGGCCAGATCGCCCAGAGCGTTTTCATCTATCTGGGCATCCCCTTTCTGGCGGGGATGATCACCCGGTTGGTCCTAGTGACGCTCCGCGGCAAGGAGTGGTATCATTCAACCTTCATCCCCAGGATCTCCCCGATCACGCTCGTGTCGCTCCTGTTCACGATTGTCGTCATGTTTTCCATGCAGGGCAGGAAAATTATCGAGAAGCCCGGTGATGTCCTGCTGATCGCCGTTCCGCTGCTGATCTATTTCATCGCGATGTTTCTGGTGAGCTTCTGGATGAGCCGGAAGGCCGGGGCAGACTACGGCAAATCGGCCACCCTCTCCTTCACCGCGGCGAGCAACAACTTCGAGCTGGCCATTGCGGTCGCCGTGGGCGTCTTCGGGATCGATCACGGGGCGGCCTTCGCGGCGGTGATCGGGCCCCTGGTGGAGGTTCCGGTCCTGATCGGTCTGGTCAAAGTGGCTCTGCGGTTCAGGAAAAGATATTTCACTGAAGCGATGGAATTCTGTGGAACATAAACAAAAACAGGGGGAGCCGGCATCGCTGAAAAACCTGGTCTTCGCCATGGT
>JBFMBA010000412.1:0-4099 GCA_040755475.1 Thermodesulfobacteriota bacterium | reverse complement strand
GTCCCCTGTTTGACCACGGCTTACCTCCCTGCAAATGGCATGTCATGCGCCCCCTGCCCCGCCGACAGGTCAAACCCCGGTGATGGACCTCTCCGGCGTGAAGCACCCCTTCGCGGGGCCAAACTCCCCGGTATGGAGGGGAATGGTGCCTGCACGGCGGGGAGAAGGGCGGCGCTGTCGGTCATTCGACGCTCAAATTCGCGTCTTTGATCACCTTGGCCCAGCGCACCGTTTCCGTTTTGATGAACTCGGCAAACTGCTCGGGCGTCGACGAGATCGGGTCGGTTCCGGCTTTCCTCATCTTATCAACGGTGTCGGGCATCGCCTTGATCTTGATCCATTCCGCATTCAGCCGCTGGATGATCTCCCGCGGTGTGCCCGTGGGCGCCAGCATCCCGTACCAGGTGGTCACCTCGCAGTTGTCGATGCCGGCTTCCTTGATGGTCGGTACGTCGGGCAGGTAGGGCAGCCGCTCCCTGCTCAGGACCGCGAGCGCCTTCACCTTGCCGGCCTGGATCTGCGGCATGGATGCCGGCGGGCCGATCACCATCATGTCCACTTCCCCGCCGACAAGGCCGATCAGCGCCTGAGCCGAACCCTTGTAGCGCACCTCGAGCATGTCCAGCTTTGCCAGGCTTTTAATCAGGATGCTGGCCAGATGGTTCGATGAACCGATGCCGCTTGCCCCATATTGGACCTTGCCGGGATTGGCCTTCACATATTCCACGAACTCCTTCATGTTATTGACCGGCAGTGAAGGGCGGATGAGGACCAGGTTGGGAACCTCGGCAACCAGCGATATCGGCGCGAGTTCCTTGATCGGATCGTAGTTGAGCTTCTTGTACAGGCTCGGGCTGATGGCGATCGCCGGAGCGCTCAGGACGATGGTATAACCGTCGGGTCGCGACTTGGCCGCCTGCTCGAGGCCGATGTTGCCGCCGGCGCCGCCGCGGTTCTCCGGCACCACCGGCTGGCCGACCAGTTCGGAAAGCTTCTGCCCGATTATGCGGGCGAGAATGTCGGACGCCCCTCCCGCCGGAAACGGTATGATGAACCGGATCGGCTTGTTCGGGTAGGTCTGCGCAAACAGGGGTGCGGCCATGGTCACCGCGAGCAGTGCCACGATGGCGACGACCACGGCGATTCCCCTCCCAGCCCGCTCCGGCCTCGGCTTCTTCCGTTTTATTTTCTCTGCCTGGAACGTCCTGCCCCTTGCCTGAACCCGCAGCCCCTCTCCCGCCATTTCTTTCAACCTCATGTCCGTTCTCCTTTCCAATGTTGCTCTCACAGATTCACAAGCGCTCCGCAGGATGGACGGAGCCATGCACCGTCTCGGGACGTCAAATCGGCATTCTCGTTCGGCAAACCCTCCGGCGATCCGGATAGAAATCAGATTTCAAGGGCCAGTTTTGTTATACGGTTTTTAGGGGACTGTCAAGCATGTGTGTTCGCACCCCCCGATCTTTTCTGGTTTCTTGGTATGACCGCTCAACGAATAGCCTCAGCAAGTATCCATGATCTGTTGCAGAAATCAGAAAAAGGTTGTCATCGCAATGATCATCTGGTAGGCTCCCGGCGACCCTTCAAATCAGGAGACCTCGTCATGCCAAGGCATTGCATTGGTTCAGGTCAGCCTTTCGATTGTGCGCCCGCCTTCCCAAGGCGCATCCTCTCTGCGGTCCGTCGCACCCTGTTCTGGGTGCACCCGCAGGGATGCGAGTGAAAAGTGATTCTTTGTACGCAGCCGATCCCGCATTTGCACCCCCTGCAGGGGGCATTGGTCAGGATGGGTGACAGAACTACCCCCGGTCGTTCCGGTGGGTCAAGAGGCGTTACGCGGCAGGTGTTTAACCGGATCATTTTACCAAAGCAAAAAGAGAGGGGGACACAATGAAGAAGCATGTTGCATGGAAGAGTCTGATGTTGATCGGCCTGATGCTGCTCGTTGCGGGTTTTGCGTCGCCGGCGGGTTCCTGGGCGGCCGGGGTCACCCAGATCACGGTCACCGGCGCGGGCAAGGGATCGAATGCAGGACGCGCCCTGGCAGCCGTGGCCGAAGTGGTCAGCCAGAACAGCAAGACGGTGCAGGCCACCAACCGCGACTCGGGCGGATTCGTGGACGGGACACGATTGACGGCGGCCAACCGGGTCCAGGTCTGCATGTCGAGCGGCCCCCACGTGGACTTCTGGCAGCGCAAGATGGATCCCTTCACGAGGGACCCGGGTCCCCGCGATACCCTGCGCGGCGTGGGACCATCGGGTGATTCCCTTTTTCAAATCGTCGTCCTCAAGGAAAGCCCCATCAAGAGCGTGATGGATCTCAAGGGAAAGCGCGTCAGCTTCGGCCCCGCGGGGAGCAATTCCTACTGGACATTCGAGTTCCTCTTCAAGGCGGCCGGCATCCTGGACACGATCCGCAAGGACACGCTCAACTGGACCGACGGGGCGACCAACCTGGTGGACCGCAAAATCGATGCCTTCGGAATACCCAACCCGATCGGCTCGCCGGCCATCCTCCAGGCCTCCTACAGCGCACCCATCCGGATTCTCGACATTTCGGACAATCTGATCCAGAAGTTCATCGATTACAGCCCGGGGTACTACAAGGAGACCAACAATCCCGGCCAGGTGTACAAGGGGATGGAGAACACGCCCTTCACGACCGTGGTCTATATGTCCATGCTCATCGCCAACAGGGACGTGCCGGACGATGTCATCTACGAGGTGACGCGGCACACCTATGACCCGAAGAACTACGACTTCATGACCAACATCGCCGTCGGATGGAAGAGCGGCCTGGCGCAGGCCAAGGACCCCAAATTCATTCAGACGATGCAGCTCACCGGAATGAAAATGCATCCCGGCGCAGCGAGGTACTGGAGAGAAAGGGGCTTCAAGGTCGACTAGCCTTTGCGGAACATACCCCCCCGGGCGGGGTCCGACCCGCCCGGGGGCATACCACCTCCTCGTATTTCGAAAGAAAGGAAGAACAGGATATGGCGGATGGCAAGGGCATGAGCAAGGTGCTCCAGTGGGTCAAGTTCATCGTTTCTCCCGACGCGATGCCGCGCCGGGACATCACCCCGGGGTTTCAGAAGGAGGGGCTCCCCGTCTGGGCGATCTTGACGGCGCTATTCGTCTTCTATCAGCTTCTGATCGGCGGGAACACCTTCACCCTGTTTTTCCCGGGAGGATTCGACTGGGGTTGGCAGGAGGTTCGGCTTCCCCTGATCGGCTTCTGGATTTCCCTGATCTGCTTCCTGTACACGACGGGCATCTGCCTTTTCCCGCGGGTGGCCGTCTGGCTCTCCGCCCTCGCCTTCAGCACCTATTTCCTCTACGGAGCGGCCAACGGGGCCCAGGTTGACCTGCTGCTGGGTTTCGGGGAAGCCCTCCACATCTTCCTGAACCCCGTTCTTCCCGCAGGGACGAAAGGGGCCGTATCCTGGGTCTGGGAAGGCCTCAAGTTCCCGGCGCTGCGGATCTATACCTTCCATTTTTACCTGTCCATGTACATCTTCTTCACGGCTATCCTGACCTTCACCTATTATCCGGCAAGGGAAGGTTCCCCCCGCCACCGCCCCTCCACGGTGGACGTCATCCTTTTCGTGGTCACGCTGGGCATGGTCATCAACTACATCGTGAACTTCGCCGACAGGGGGGAGAGGGCGGGGCTCATCGAGTGGCACGACGTATTCATGGGATTCCTCGCCATCGTGATCTCCATCGAGATGTGCCGCCGCCTCCTGGGATGGGTTCTCCCCTCGCTGGGCCTGCTTTTCTGCACATACGCCCTGTTCGGCAACCATATTTCGGGCCGGTTGACCCATTCGGGCTTCTCCTTCAACGAACTGATGGTTTTCGTCTTCGGGACGGAGGGGGTCTTCGGGGCCGTGGCAGGCGTATACGCCAGCTATGTCTTCCTCTTTATCCTCTTCGGCGCGGTTCTCGAGATGACGAAGGTGGGCGACGTGTTCGTGAAGATCGCCTTCGCCCTCGTGGGCCACCTGCGGGGAGGCCCCGCGAAGGCGGCCGTGGTATCGAGCGGGCTGGTGGGCATGATCATCGGGAGCGGTGCGCCCAACATCGTCATCACGGG
>JBFMBA010000411.1:0-10915 GCA_040755475.1 Thermodesulfobacteriota bacterium | reverse complement strand
CTGGGTTCCACCGGATCGGGCAAATCGGCCCTGGCCAGGGCCGTCAAGGGGGCCGTCCCGATTGTCCGGGGAAAGCTGATCCGGCATGACCCGGAGGCCGAAGGGCACCGTATAGGCTACGTGGCCTTTGAGCTTCAGGAGGAGATCCTGCTGCGCGAAGACCGCCATGAGGAGGCCCGCTTTTTCAGCGGCAACAAGGGGCACGCCCTCACGGCGGGAGAGTTGCTGCTCCGGGATAACGGAAACAGCGCCGTCATCGGCCATCTGGCCGAACAGCTGGGACTGAGCCCCCTGCTCGAAAAGGGGCTCCGGGCCCTGTCCAACGGCGAATTCAGGAAAATCCTGATCGCCCGAGCCCTGCTGCCCTCTCCGAAGCTTTTGATCCTAGACGATCCCTTCGCTGGCCTGGATGCCGGTAACAGGGACCTACTGGCTGCAACGGTCGATGATCTGATCCATCACGGCACGCAGATCATCCTGGTCACCCAGCGCATCGAGGAGCTGGTGCCGGGTATCTCCCACGTTCTTCTGATCCAGGACGGCCGGGTCGTCCGGAAAGGCCGTCGGGGCCGCATCATCACACCGGAGGGGATGGCATCCTTCCTCCCCCCGGGCACCCCCCCGCCCGACATGGCACTGAAGACGCCGCCCGAACCGCCGGGACGCCATGTGAAGAAGTCGACCGCCGATCCGCTGGTGGAGATGAGACGGGTCACCGTGGCCTACGGCGAGCTTGTGGTCCTCAAGGAGCTCAACTGGACCGTCCGGCGGGGCGAAAACTGGGCAGTCGTCGGACCGAACGGCTCCGGCAAAACCACCCTGCTGGGCATGATCACCGGTGACAACCTGCAGGCCTACGCCAATGACATTTCTCTGTTCGGGAAAAGAAGGGGCGAAGGGGAAAGCATCTGGGATATCCGGCGGCGGCTCGGGGTGGTCTCTCCGGAACTGCAGCTCCAGTACCGGCACCCGCTCCCGGCCCGGGAGGTAATCCTCTCGGGCTTCTTCGATTCGATCGGCCTCTATCGGAAGTCTTCAGGGGCACAGGTTGCCCTGGCCGACCAATGGCTGGATTTCCTGGACATGCAAGACAGGGCGGAGCGGTCCTTCAACCGCCTGTCCTACGGGGAGAAGCGGCTGGTTCTCATCGCCAGGGCGATGGTCAAGTCCCCCGAGCTGCTCATCCTGGACGAACCCTGCCAGGGGCTGGACCGGTCAAACCGGGAAAAGGTCCTTGCGCTGATGCAGCGCATCGGCAGCGGCGGCGCCACCGGTTTGATCTACATCACGCACCACCCGGAGGAGCTGATCCCCTGCATCAGCCACATTCTTCAGCTGCGGAAAGCCGCCCCGGCGGTTGCAGGCCCTGTGGCGGGCGCCGCCGGTCTCGGGATGCAGGCGCAGGCCCCCCGCAAAGCATCCCCGTGAGCCCGTCAGGGGCGAAGGGTAGCCGGGAGAAAAGCCGTTTTTCAAGCGCTTCCGACTTTTTCCAGAGCAACCGGATGCGCCGTTTGCGCTCCCGGCTGCCACCGTATTTCTCCAGGATATACCCCATGCGCTCGGCCAGCGGGACGATCCTGTCGTGGAGCACCCGCTTGTCGGCATAGTTGACGATCTCCTCTTCCGTCGGCGCCGTGCAGAAGGGGGGATCACGATCCAGCCGGACGTGCTGCCCGATGATCCTGCCCACCTCGGGATAGCCCAGATCCGCCAGCAGCCGTTCCCCCGTTTCGGCATGGTCTTCAAGGGTCTGAAAACTTCGCGTCTTGGTGATGTCGTGGAGGAGCGCCGCTGCCCGGATCAGTTCACGGTTGAGCGCGGGCAGGCCCAGATGGTCGGTCAACAGCAGGGACACCCGGCAGACCTGCTGGCAATGGGCGGTAATGTGGTCCAGCATGCCCAGATCGGAGACGATCCGTCTGCAGTCCTCTTCTGTGGGAATGTGGATCTTTTCAGATAGCACGCATGATGACCTCGTAAAAAGCCACAAAGGCCATGAATGTGTCATTTATGCGATCGTCCAGGTCGTCCCCGTCGGTGAGTCCTTGAGGATCACCCCCCGCTCGGCCAGGTTGTTCCGGATCCCATCGGCCTGCTGCCACTGCTTGGCCTCTCTGGCACGCCACCGCTCGGCAATCAACCGCTCGACCTCCGCCACCGCGACGCCGCGCTTGGCCGCCTCCCGCTCACGGTCCTGACGGAGATACCGGTCGGGCTCTTCGAGAAAAAGACCCAGAACGGCGCCCTTGTCACGGAGTGACTGTTCGGCCTGCTCGAGGGCGGCCCTCGACACCTCGGCCTGCTTGCCCGCCAGGAAGGCGTTGAGGAAACGGACCGTATCGAACAGGCACCCGATTGCCCGGGCCGTGTTGAAATCGTCGTCCATGGCCTCGATGAAGCCCTCCTGCAGCTGATCGAGTTGCTCCATGAGCGCACCGTCACCGCCGTCGGGTCCCGGGGACGGCGCCCCGCTTTCGCCCCCCCGGGCCAGAAGATGCCGGACCGCGGCCAGGGTGGAATAGAACCGCCCCATCCCCTGCCTCGCTTCGTTGAGGGCTGTGTCGGAAAAATCGACGGGGCTGCGGTAATGGCTCTGCATCATGAAGAGCCTGAGGACCTCGGGGTGGTACTGCTGCAGGACATCCCGGATGGTAAAGAAGTTGCCCAGGGACTTCGACATCTTCTCGCTGTTGACCCGGACGAAGCCGTTATGAATCCAGTACCGGGCCAAGGGCTTGCCCATCGCGCCTTCCGACTGGGCGATTTCATTCTCGTGGTGCGGGAACACCAGGTCCTCGCCGCCCCCGTGGATGTCGAACGTGTCCCCCAGGTACCGCTGGCTCATCACGGAACACTCCAGATGCCAGCCGGGTCGGCCGCGCCCCCAGGGGCTCTCCCACCAGGGTTCTCCCTCCTTGCTCGCCTTCCAGAGGGCGAAGTCATAGGGACTGCGCTTTCTGTCATTCACATCGACCCGGGCCCCGGCCAGCATCTCCTCGAAGCACCGGCCGGAGAGCCTGCCGTAGCCGGGAAATTTTTCCACGGCGTAGAAGATGTCACCCTCCGTTTCATAGGCCAGCCCTTTTTCCAGCAGCGTCTTTACCAGGCCGATCATCCCGTCGATATGCGCCGTCGCGCGGGGGGCCGCCGTGGGCCGGGCAACACCGAGCGCATCCATGTCTTCGTCGTGCTCCCTCATATAGCGCCCGGCAATCTCCGAAATCTCTTTCCGTTCCCTCTGTGCCTTCTCGATGATCTTGTCGTCCACATCGGTGAAGTTTTTCACATAGGTCACATCATAGCCCCTGTACCGAAGATAGCGGGTGATCACGTCAAACACGACAGCCGATCGGGCGTGCCCCACATGGCACACATCGTAGGCGGTGATGCCGCACACATAGATGCCCACCTTGCCCTCGCGCAGCGGATGAAATTCCTCTTTCTGCTTTGTCAGGGTGCTGTATATTTTCAGGGACATCACTCCTCCTGCCGATCAGGGGAACAGCGCGATGGCGGGCAAACCCGTGTTTTCCCGCAGACCGTACATGAGATTCATGTTCTGGATCGCCTGACCGGAGGCCCCCTTGACCAGGTTGTCGATCGCCGAGACGATGATGATCCTGCCGGTCCGTTTGTCTATGGCGACTCCCATATCGCAGTAGTTTGAACCCGCGACGGCGGAAAGATTGGGGAACTGGCCGGGTCGGCAGATTCGCACGAAGGGCTCCCCGCGGTAAAACTCCCGATACAGGGCCGTCGCCTCATCGGTCGTCACGTCCCGGGTGAGCCGGGCGTACATCGTGCTCAGGATGCCCCGCTTCACGGGCAGCAGGTGGGGGGTGAAGGTGATCTTCAGCTCGCTTTGGGCAAGCACACCCAGCTCCTGTTCGATCTCCGGGGTATGCCGGTGTCCTGCCACTTTGTAGGCCTTGAATCCTTCCGCCACCTCACAGTACAGGGAAGCGATCAGCGGCTCCCTGCCGGCCCCGCTGACCCCCGATTTCGAATCGGCGATGATGGAGCCCGTATCGATCCAGCCCGACCGGAGCACCGGCGCCAGCCCCAAAATGATGCTGGTCGGGTAGCACCCCGGATTGGCAACGAGCCGGCTGGCACGGATCCGGTCACGGTACAGCTCGGGCAAGCCGTATACGGCCTCCTGCAGCACCTCGGGTGCGGCGTGCCGGCCGTACCACGCCTCGTAGGTCGCCGCGTCGCGGATGCGGAAATCGGCGCTCAGATCGATCACCTTGCGGCCGGCCTTCAGGAAGACCGGGGCAAATGCCATGGAAACCCCGTGGGGCAGTGCCAGAAAGACGATGTCGACAAGTCCGGCCAACGCCTCGGCGGAGGTATCGGTATAGACCAGTTCGGTCAGTCCGGAAAATACGGGATAGACCTCGGCGACCGGCATCCCCGCGAACCGCCGCGAGGTCGCCGCCGTGACCTTCGCTTCGGGATGGGCCGTGAGCAACCGCAGCAGCTCCTGCCCCGTGTATCCACTCCCCCCGTATATGCCCACACGGATCACCGTCGCCCTCCTTCACTCCAAAAAAAAGGGAGGCTTCAGCCTCCCTACGAATTATCTCTTTGAGAACTGGAACCGTTTTCTGGCCCCCGGTTGTCCGTATTTCTTCCTTTCCTTGATCCGTGAATCGCGCGTGAGAAATCCGGCCTTCTTCAGGGTCGGCCTGAGTTCCCCGTCATATTCCACCAGGACCTTGGAGATGCCGTGCTTGATCGCACCCGCCTGCCCGGCGATGCCGCCCCCCCCCACGTTGATGTAAAAATCGAACCGGCCTTTCTTGCCCGTCATCTCCAGCGGTTGCTGAATCAGCATCTTGAGGCTTTCCCGTGTAAAGTAGTCGTCGAAGTTCCGCTTGTTGACCTGCAGGATGCCCGTCCCTTCCTTCATGTAGATCCTGGCGATGGCGCTCTTTCTCTTCCCCGTCGCATAAAAACGTTTTTCGGTCATTTCTCTCTCCCTATCCTGTTCACGGATCCTGCTTCCCGGACGAAGTCACTACAGCTCCAGCATACGCGGGCACTGGGCTTCATGGGGATGGTCGCCGCCTGCATAGATCTTGAGCTTCTTGAGCATGGCCCTGCCCAGCGTGTTCTTCGGCAGCATCCCTCTGACGGCCGCCCGGAGCACCTCTTCCGGTTTCTCCCTGAGCAGCTTTCCCGCCGTGATGGCCTTGACCCCTCCCGGATACCCCGAGTGGCGCCGGTAGACCTTGTCCGTCAGCTTCTTGCCGGTGAGGACGATCTTTTCGGCATTCACCACGATCACAAAATCGCCGGTATCCATGTAGGGCGCATAGATGGCCTTGTGCTTGCCACGCAACCGGTGGGCGATGCCGCTTGCCAGTCTGCCCAGGATCCTGCGGTCGGCATTTACCACATACCAGTCGCGGGTCACCTCTTCCTGTTTCGCATACGTCGTCTTCATTGGTTCACCCAGTGCTCCTGAATTTGAATCTCGATTCATATGCAGATTTGCCGGGTTTGTCAAGGAAAAACCTGCATGGAGATATCAAAAGGACGGGAGTCCCGCCCCGGCGGGCAGCGGCACCGCCCCCCCTCCCAGCCCCAGCAGAGAAAAGTAGGCCATGACGATGGTGTCGTTCTCCAGGGCGGATACGCGCAGTTCCAGGCTCCAGCACTGCCTCTTGTATTTGATCCCGTATGTGGACTCGATGGTTTTTTGGTCCAGCAGATTTCTTCGCAGGACATACATCACATCCAGCGACGAGGTCACGGCCGCCTTCAGGTAGAGATTCAGCTCCTCCAGGACCGTCTGCTTGAAGTTGTGCCCGAGCGACTGGCTGTTGCGGTATCCGACGGAAAGGTGATCCCCCCTGTTGTCGTAGACGGTCAGATCGTAATTGCTTGCCTGCCACGCACCGAAGTTGACGCTGTACCTGTTGCGCGCCGCCAGCGAGACATGCCGGATCGGCGTGAGATCCAGTTCCACGAGAATATCGCCGAAGGGGCGGCGGACGTCGCCTCCCACACCGGTGACCTCCCTGCCGCTCTCCCGGATGTCATAGGTCTGCGCCAGCAGGAGGCGCAGCATCTGCTGGTAGCTGTTTTTCCCGTCCGCGGCCCGGCTCCGGGCCACAATCGTGTTGGTGAGCCCGTAGGTCAGGCTGTTCTGGAACCCGTGCCTCGCCATGAAGTCGGGTCCCCGCTCCTGGGTGGCGTTGTCGGGGACATAGGTGTAGTTGTAATAGATTTCCGGCCGGATCGCGTGCCGGATCTTGTCCACCCCCACTGTGCCGGCCCCCCCGACCTCGAAAACCCTGTCGATCTCCGTGGAGACGGAGGCGCCGAAGGGGAAGACATGGCGATAACCGCGCCTGTCCCCGGTATCGGTTCCGGAATCGCTCCGCTCCCAGGCGCTCCCCCGGTATCCGGCCTGGGTGGTCACCTGGGCGTAGGGCCCGAGGCTGAAGGGCAGAAAGAGGGTGGGGTTCAGATCCCAGAGGTGCCCCTTCTGCCCCTCCCGGCGGTAGAAGTGCACATACGCGCTGTTGAATTCGAGCTGCAGGGGGCTTTTGAAGAGCGGCTGGCGGAAGCCCGTCAGGTTCACCGCCGGATAGGCCTGGAGCGTGCTGGCATTGTTGTTCTGGGAGGTGAAGTCATCGGTGTGGCTGGCCAGCGCCGTCAGGTTGTACATGGACCAGTTCTTGGTCAGACGGACCGTGGAATTGAGCGATCCGAGGGATTCGTTGCCCAGGAACGAGATGCGCTGGAACCGCCCCTGGCCGGACGGGGAGTAGTTGCTCAGGTAGTAGTTGTGCGTGGAAAAATCCCGAAAGTACCACGGGTCGGACACCTGACGGATGTCGCTCCGGAGGGAAAAGCCCGAGCCGAATGTCGTCTCGTGGTTCAGATAAAGGGACCAGCGGTCCTGATCCTCCTGCCAGTCGCGGCTCATCGAACCGACCGTTTCCTTTATCCGTTTACGGTCGCTCATATAATCGACATACAGCGTCCCGAAGGTCTCGGGGCTGGAGGTGTAGCGGAACTCCAGACCCTGCTTGTACCCCCGCTTCTCCATGTAACGCTGATAGAAGGTCGCGTCCACGTTCTCCGAAATGGCCCAGAAGTAGGGCAGCTCCACATCCCAACCCTGCTTGTCCTGGGAGTAGGCGATGAAAGGGAAGAGAAAACCCGACTGGCGCGTCCTTTTGGAGGGGAAAACAAGATAGGGCGAATAGAAGACGGGCAGGGCGCCCGTGAGGAACCGCCCGTGCTTCAGAACCCCGTAACCGTCAATGGTCAAGTCGAGTTCGCTGCCGGCCATCCGCCAGTCGGGCTTGTCGCCGTCACAGGCCGTAACGGTGGCATTCTCCAGCCGATAGGTCGACTCCCCTTTTTTCTCGATCCGTTCCCCTTTGACGTACAGGCGGTTCAGGGCGATGAAGATCTTCCCCTCGGTCGCCGTCCCGGTTTGGGTCACCACATTGAAGGAGACCTTCTCGCCCTCGAGCACATCCTGATCGCTCTGCACCCGCACCTGGCCCTCGGCGTGGGCGATGTTGGTCGTGCGGTTGAGCGTCACTTCGTCGGCCCGGAGGTACCCTCGGGAGAAGGTGATCAGTACCTGGCCCACGGCATGAAAGGTGTCGTCATCTTCGTAATAGGTGATGCGGTTCGCTTCGATCTTGACCGGCCCTTCGGCGCTCTGCGTCGCCGGAAAAGCGGCGGAGGGCACCAGAAGAGAGAACAGAACCAGCACCATACAGACATATTCCATCCGCTTCAGCATAGTCCCGCGCCTCTCATCGCTTGCCTTCCTCTCTGGTTGCATCCTGCCGGCTGCCGGCCTGATGGATTTTCTTGATTTCCCCCACAAGGTAGAGCGAACCGGCGACGCAGACCAGATCCCTTTCCCCGGCCCGACAGAGGGCCTGCCGCAGGGCATCGCCGGCTTTTTCCACCACCTCGACACGGTGGTGGTAGGCCAGCGCCGTCGGCAGCAGCCGGTCCAGCGACAGCGCCCGGTCGCTGTCCGGGCGCGTGAGAATGACGCCATCGGCCAGCGGGAAGAGAACCTTGGCCATCGCCCTGTAATCCTTGTCTCCGAGTACGCCGAAAATCAGCCACAGGCGCCGGTAGGACCACTCGTTTTTCAGCACGCGGCTGAGGGTTGCGGCTCCGGCCGGATTGTGCGCGCCGTCCACCAGCAGGGTCGGGTCGCGCCTGAGGATCTCCAGACGGCCCTCCCAGCGGGTTTTTCCCAAACCGTCGATGACGGTCCGTTCATCCAGCCTGAAACCGGCCCTTCCAATCAGGTCCACAGTCCCGAGCGCCAGCGCTGCATTGGCGATCTGATGTTGCCCCGCAAGGGGGCAGACAAGCCGCCGGTAACTGCGCCCGGGGCCGCGGTATGAGAACGTCCCGTCCCGATGGCGCCTGGTGCGGAGCTCCCTCCCCAGCCGGTAGAGCGTTGCTCCCCTGTCCCGGCAGACCGCCTCGATGGTATCGATCACGGGACGTTGAGTGGCTGCGGTGAGGCAGATTCCCTTCTGCTTGATGATCCCCCCCTTTTCCCGGGCAATCTTTTCCAGGGTGTTGCCGAGGTACTCGCGGTGTTCAAGGGAAATGTTGGTGATCACCGACAGGAGGGGATCGACTACGTTCGTGGCGTCGAGCCTCCCGCCCATCCCGATTTCCACCACGGCGATATCCACCCGCTGCCGACAAAAATGGAGGTAGGCCATCGCCGTCAGGAATTCGAAATAACTGACCTCCTCGACCGTCCTTTCCTTTACCGACTCGGCGCAGCGCACGGCTTCCTGGCGGCTGATCATCCCGTCGTCGATCCGAATCCTTTCCCGAAAATCGATCAGGTCAGGCGATGTATAGAGCCCGGTTTTGAATCCGCCGGCGGAGAGCATCGCCGCCGTCATCGCCGCCACCGAACCCTTGCCGTTTGTCCCTGCGATCAGGACAACGGGGTAGCTGTTCTGGGGATTGCCGAGCCGCTCCAGCAGCAGACGGACGGGACCGAGTCCGAACCGAATGCCCATTTTGTTCAAGCCGGACAGATAGGCAAGCGTGTCTCGATAGGTCATGGAACCATTTACGAGGCGGTCACTTTGAACACCTCATCGCCGGGACGGACCCGGTCCGCCACCTTGATGCCCACATAGTCACCGGCTGCCGCCCGCGACACCTGCTGATTGTCGACCTCCATGGAGTCAAGCGGCATCGTCAGATCGGTGGTGTGCCCCGTGAATTTGATGGTATCCCCGATGCTGACCGCCCCCCCGGTGATCTTGACCGCTGCGACGCTCGGTTTGGCAAAAAACTTCATGACTTCGCCGATTCGCTCTTCAGCCATAACCGCACCTCCTTACGCATGACTAAGACCGACCACTGTCCCGTCCGGCAATCCCTTCCCGGCGCCCCCGTCGGCGCTTTTCAGGATTCCATGCAGCCGCCGCGCATCGTCAGACCAAGCGGCCCTGTCGGCGCAGGCGTCGTCCCTGATACACGTCGCCCGTGAACTATATCGATTTTTGGTAAAAACACAAGGGTGAAATGATGGAAAAAATGAGGGCGGATCGCTGATCCGCCCTTTGCCTGATGCTATTTCTGGGAAGCCGGTGTCTTCTTCTTGGCCCGCTCTGCCTCGGCGTCGCGGACGAACTCAATCATGGCCATGGGCGCGTTGTCACCGACGCGGTAACCCATTTTTACGATTCGTGTATAGCCCCCGGAGCGGTCCTTGTAACGGGACGATAATTCACCAAAGAGCTTTCCCACAACCTCCCGCTCACGGACAAAGGCCGCTGCCTGCCGTCTGGCGTGGAGATCCCCCCGTTTGCCGAGTGTGATCATCTTCTCCGCTACTTTCCGGAGTTCCTTGGCCTTGATATCGGTGGTCTTGATCTTTTCGTGTTTCAGAAAAGAGGTGACCATCGTCCGGAGCATGGCCTTCCGATGGCTGGTTGTCCTGCCCAGCTTGCTTCCAAATTTTCCCTGGCCCATCGAATCTTATCCTTTCAATCCTTCTCTTCCTCTGCCTGAGAAGCCTCGCTCTTTTTGTCGGTCCTGTTCCAGGGAGGAAAGTCCATCTTCATTCCGAAGCTCAGCCCCGACTCGGCAAGTATCTCCTTTATTTCATTCAGTGATTTCCTGCCGAAGTTCTTGGTCTTGAGCATCTCCGCCTCGGTCTTCCCGACGAGTTCGCCGATCAGGTTGATACCGGCGTTCTTCAGGCAGTTTGCCGATCGCACGGACAGTTCCAGATCATCGACGTGCCGCAGGAGCAGCTGGTTGGGATCGTCCGGAGGCGCTTCGCTCTTGTCCGTCTTTTCTCCCGCGCCGGCCTCGGGGAAGTTGATGAACACGTCCAGCTGTTCCTTGAGGATCTTGGCGGCATACGCGAGGGCATCCTCGGGAAGGACGCTGCCGTCCGTCCATATCTCCATGATGAGCCGGTCGTAGTCGGCGACCTGCCCCACCCGCGAATGGGTGACCGTGTAGTTGACCTTCTTGATCGGCGAAAAGATGGCATCGATATTGATGGTCCCCTCGGGCTGATCGGGATCCCGTTCTCTCTGCGCGGGCGTATAGCCCTTGCCCATCTTGACCACCATCTCGGTTTTCAGGGCGGCATCCCCAACCAGCGTGGCGATGTAGTGCTCCGGGTTGAGAATCTCGACCGTCCCGTCGGTGACGATGTCCGCGGCGGTCACCTCCCCTTCCCGCGAGGTGTCGATATGGACGGTCCGCGGGCCGTCCTGATGAAGTTTCAGACGGACACCCTTCAGATTGAGGATAATATCGGTCACATCTTCCCGGACCCCCGGGATCGTGGAAAACTCGTGAAGCACCTCGTCAAATTTAACGGAAACAATGGCTGCCCCGCGAATGGAAGAGAGCAGTATCCTCCGAA
>JBFMBA010000410.1:0-3260 GCA_040755475.1 Thermodesulfobacteriota bacterium | reverse complement strand
ACGATGTCCGTCTGATGCCACTTGTCCTGCTGTGCGATGGCCTCGCGGCGCGGCCCGCAGAGCTCCACGCAGACCGTATCCGGCTTTTCTTCGGTGATGACCCGGTCGACCAGCTCGACGCTCTCCCGGGAGATATGCGCCGTTCCGATCAGGATGATTGTCCGGTCTCCCAGGTCGATCCGGTGGATGTTCGCGTTTTCCAAAAGCTTGCCCCTTTTGATGGCCGAATGGGCAGCTCATTATCAGTATTTGCACGGGATGTAAAGGGATATGGTTTACTGGCGGTTCGGATCATGTTAAGGGCAGCGTGATTTCTTGTTTGTGCAAGGTCGTCGGTCATGAATCGAAAAAGGCGCAGCACCAGCACGTAACAACCATGAAGATCGGAAATCGGATAACGGCAAGGATCGTGGATGTGGCTTTCGGAGGCGACGGCGTCGCCCGGGGCGAAGACCGGGTGATCTTTGTCCCTTTCACCGTCGACGGTGACGAGGCGGAAGTGGAAATCACCGCGGTCAGGAAGCGCTATGCCCGGGGCAGGCTGCTCCGGATCATCACCCCCTCGGAGCGCCGCACGTCGCCTTTGTGCCGTTATTATGCCCGCTGCGGCGGCTGCCGGATGCAGCACATCGCCTATCCCCATCAGCTGGAGATCAAGCATCGGCAGGTGGCGGAGATCTTTCGCCGGATCGCCAAAATGCCCTGCCCGCCCGTGGCGCCGGTGATCGCCTCACCGCGACCCTATGGCTATCGGGGAAAGGCGGAATTCCATCTTGCCGGCGGCAGGGGCGGGGTATGGCGCATGGGCCTGATGGCCGAGGCCAGTCACGATCTGGTGGAGGTGACACGGTGCGAACTGGCCGATGAGTCCATCAACCGGAAATACGGACACTTTCGTGAGGCGCTCCGGTGCAGCCCCGTCCCAGTCCCCGGGGGACGACAGGTCTTCTGGTCAGACGAGCCGGGTGATTCGCCGATGGAAGTGGTGCCGGGACCGGACCTCCCCCGTGAGATCACCCGCAGGGTCCGGGGGAAAGGGATGGCCGTCCCCTACGGGGGCTTCTTCCAGGCCAATGTGGCGCTGGTAGGGGAGCTGGTTGGGCAGGTGGAGGCAATGAGCGCTCTGTCCGGCCGGGAGACGGTCATCGACGCCTACGGCGGCGTGGGCCTGTTTTCCCTTTTCCTCGGTCCCCGGGCGCGTCGTGTCGTCCTGATCGAGGGAAACCGCGAAGCCGCCCGCTGTGCGGAGTGCAACGTGCGCGGCGAAGGACTCATCCGGGTGGAGGTCTTGCCCGGCGACGTGGCCCGCATGCTGACGCGGGCCTTTGTGGCGACCCGGGAAAGGGCGGATGTGGTCGTTCTCGATCCGCCCCGCGACGGCTGCGGAACGGAGGTCATCGCCGCGCTGGAGGTGATGCGGCCGAAGCGGATCGTTTATGTGTCCTGCAACCCGGCGACGCAGGCGAGGGATGTGGGGCTGCTCCTGGAACGGGGGTGGTCCCTGCGTCTTCTGCAGCCGATGGACATGTTTCCCCAGACGGCCCATCTGGAGGTCATCGCCCTGCTGACTGCATGACCGGCCGCGGGCCCCCCGGCCGAAGGGCCCCTTCCTGTCCGGGGAACCCGCCGGGCAGGGGCGGATTCCGGCAGTGCGGCGCGACGGATCGGGCTGCGGCCTGCCGCCGCCGGGGGCGAAGGGGGTCCCGATCCGGTCAGCTGCCCGGGGTGACCTCTGAGTCCTCCGCACCGCAGCGACGGACGAACAGAACAAGCCGCTCCGCCCTCTCGACCTCGACGAGGTCACCCTTTTCAATCGCCGCTCCCTGGCTCGACTTCGCCTTCCAGAGCACGCCCTGGACCAGGATGTAGCCGAAGGGGTCCAGTCTTTCCGCGGCCAGCCCTCTGACGCCGACAGGACACCCCTGCACATGGGAAGGCGTCTTTTCATAGGCCGGCCAGAAGAAGGGGAAAAGGGCGATGTCCTTGATCACCCAAAAAACCATCACGCCCCACATCCATCGGGCCGGTAGATCCACCCATTGCCGCAGAAGCACCAGTACCAGCAGCACGATCAGCAGGTCGGGCAGCTGAAAGAGGGTATACCGGATCAGGACTGCCCTGCGCGCCTGCCTGGGCAGCAACAGGAAGCGATGGAAAGTCTTCATGGTGCGACGGTCCTTTTTCTCACAGGGAGCTACACCCGCAACAGCCTCCCGGCGGGGGGCTTCAGGGTGCGGCCGAACAAAGGGTCTTCCATCCCGGAGAGCCCCGCCTGCGGGCGGGCTGTTACGCGGTGGAACATCCATTATATACTGCACCACGAGCCGGGGCCAGGTGAAACTTCAAGGCGGATTACCTCACCCCTCGGTCAGATTTTCCCATGTGACTGCGGGGAGGGGCGTCCCGGAGCGCCCCGCGATCGCTGCGGGAGGCCGCCGGACCGCGGGAAAATGCGGGAACGTCCTTGACGAACGCCGGCAGTCCGATGTATTTGTAGCAGCAGCGGTACGTTAGGGAGGGGAAGGAGGGCGATCCGGCCATGTCGATCAAGCAATTCCTCATGCAGGTCGAGGCATTCGAAATCCAGAGGTACGAAAGGCCCATTGGCGCGGCGGAACTCAAAAGGAACTGTACCGCCTTTTCGGGTCTGCTTTTCAGGCGCGCGGGCGATCCCGGCACCATCGTCCTGCTGGAGGAGCCGCCCCATGGCCGGACGGTCTACTATGAGTTCCGGATCGCCGACATCCCCTACATGGAACAGGTGTCGAACGCCGTGACACCCGACGGGAAGGTCGCCGCAATCGCCAGGGTCTGGGTGAAAAAGGGGGCGGTGGGGATCCGCTGCCTTCCCTTCGCGGTGGAGGAACCCCAGCCCCTTTAGCCGCGCTCGTCGGCGGCGGGGGAGCGGAACCCCGGTGGGGGTCCTGACAGGGAGGCGGCGGCCGTGCCGCCCGGGGGGCCCGGGGCGGCGGGGGACAGAATCGATTCGAAGGAGGCGTCAGGATGGCTGAATTGTTTCCGGTCATAGATATTCGCGGCGACGCGGCCCAGCGCGGCCGGCAGCAGGGCACCCTGCTCAGGGACCGCATTCACGCCACGATTGAATTCTACCGGCGGCAGATTCAACTGCCCGCGCAGGAGATTCTCCGAATTGCCGGCATCTTCCGGCAATCGACGGAAGCCTTCCGCGGGGAGATCCATGCGGAGATAGAAAATCTGGCCCAGGCGGCGGGCGCAGATCCGCTCTGGATCTATGCATT
>JBFMBA010000409.1:0-8825 GCA_040755475.1 Thermodesulfobacteriota bacterium | reverse complement strand
GCCGCGGCGGCGGTGGCGACGACACCCTATTACTGGACGCCGCCCGCCGGCATGCTGCTGGAGCACTTCACCCGCATCGGCCGGGCGGCCGGCATCCCCTTTTTCGTCTACAACAGCCCCCAGGAGATGGGCGGCGTCAAGGTCACGACGGATCTCGTGTGCAAACTCTTGGACCGGCTCGACAACTTCATGGGGGTGATCGACGCGAGCCTCGACTGGCAGTTCATGATCGAGGTGATCTCGAGCGCCCGGGAGTCCCGTCCGGGGTTTCAGCTTCTGACGGGGAGCGAATACATGATCTCGGCCGGGGCGATCGGGGCTGTGGGGATGTTCGCGCCGCTGGCGGGGATCGCCCCGAAGGCGGTTCGACTCCTCTGGGAACGGTGCCGCGGCCAGGCCTATGACGCGGCCAGGCCGATCCAGGAGGCGATTGCCGCACTTCGGCAGGCGGTCAAGCCCTGGGGGGTCGCGGGACTCAAGGGGGGCATGCAGGTCATGCAGCGCGGCTGCGGCCCGCCCCGCCCGCCGCTCGACCCGCTGGGCGCAGAGGATATGGAAAAGATCGCCGCCGCGATCGACGCGATCCCCCTGCTGCACGGTGAACCGCGCGGCTGGCAGTAAAGGGACGCCACCCCCGCACCCCGCCCTCGGCAGGCGGTAACGCTGCGAAGTGAATCACGCAACCCGTCAAAACTGGCCATAACATTGATGAAGGGTACAGCACCCCTCTCATATCCGCACTGGGAGCGGGGCGTATCACCCTGGAGGTTCCAATGGCGGTCATCCTCGGTCACGAAAGACTCAACGGCTTGCTCGCCATGCGCGAGGCGATCGACCTGCTGGAAGAGGCGTTCCTTCATGAGGGGATGGGCAGAACCTTCGTCTCACCCAAGCTCATCACCGAGTTCGAGGGCGGATCGCTGCGCGTGCTGGTCGCGGCCGACTATCAGGCCGGCTTTTTTGCCACGAAGGCCTATCACACTATCCAGGGCGTGGGCGTCCGCTACGTGGTGTCACTCTACCGCTTGAGCGACGGGGAACTGCTGGCCCTGCTCGACGGGCAGGTCATCACCGATCTGCGGACCGGCGCTGCCAGCGGGGTGGCGGCCCGCCGGGTCAAGGTGGACGGGCCGGTCACGATCGGGGTGATCGGCTCCGGTCACCAGGCGCGCACGCAGCTCGAAAGCCTGGCATCGGTCTATCCGGTCCGGTCGGCCCGGGTTTTCAGCCCCACGGCTGACCATCGGGAAGCCTTCGCCCGCGAGATGTCCGCCTCTCTGGGCGTCCCCGTTAGGGCGGTCGGCTCTGTGGAAGAGGCGGTCAGCGGCTGCTCGGTGGTGGCCACGGCCAGCAGCGCCAGGCAAAGCGTCCCGCTGCTGCGCGGAGAGTGGCTCGCAGGCTGCCGCCTGCTGTGCGCCGTAGGGAACACGCGGCGGCAGTTCGCGGAGGCCGACGTCCGGTGCTTCGGAGATGCGGGGCTGGTTCTGGTCGATTCGCCGCACGCCTTCGAGGAGGCCGGGGACCTGCTGGCCGCGGTCAAGGCCGGCGCCGTCCCGGCGTCGAAGCGGGCCACGCTCGCCCAGCTCGTCGGCGGCGCCGTCGCCGCGCCGGTGCGGGGGCTGGTGTCCTTCAAGTCCGTCGGCACGGCGCTTCAGGACCTGGCGCTTGCCGCCCGCTGTTACGAGCTTCTGCATTCCGTTCCAGGGCGCCCGGCCGAGGGGGATCTGGCGCGGCTCAGAGGGGCAAAATGAAAAGAAGGTCCGGCAAGGAGGGAGAGATGAGATCGGTACGTAGCGCGTGAGCCTGCCTATTGACCGCGGGTTGGTCGCTCTCAGCGGCCCTGCCCTTTCATCGTGATTCCTCCCTTCCCGCAAAGCCGAATAGCTCTTTCGCGGGATGTCTCGCCCCGCCCCTACCAGCCCCGGGGCTCGTCCTTCAGGAAGGGCAGGGCGGCCAGCGCCGCGGCGATTTTCTCGCAGGCAGGGGTGTCAAGCGCAAGGAGGGGCCGGCGCGGTTCACCGCAGTCCCGACCCATCGCTTTCATCGCCGCCTTGAGACCCGCAGCACCCTCGTTCTTGAACACCTGGCGAAGCGCCGAAACCTCCTCCTGGGGCTTTCGCGCTTCAAAATAGGTCTCCCGGCGGCACAGGTCATAGAGCCTCTTGACCAGGAGCGGCGCGACCCCCGCGAGCGAGGAAAAGAGGCTCGTGGCGCCCACGGCGCCGGCCGGAACCATGTACTCCACTCCCGACAGGAGCTGGAACTCGGGCCGCCTGCGCTTCGCATGGAGGATCATGCTGATCATGAACTGCCAGTCCTGGCTGGAGTCGATCAGCCCGGCGAGGTTTTCGATCCGTTCGATCAGCTTGAGGACCAGCTCCGTGTTGAATTTCGGAGCGCCCATCTCGTCCGGCGCGTAATGGACGAAAAAGGGGATGCGCACCGCCGCGGCGATCTGCGCGAAGTGCTCGACGATCATCGGCGTCGTCGTCGACCTGTTGTTGGGCGTCGTGGCCACGAGGGCCGCGGCGCCCGCCGCTTCCGCGCGGGCAGCGCGCGCGCAGGCGATCGCGGTCCCCGAGTCGCTCGCATGGGCGATAACCGGAACGCGACCGGCGACCTGCCGGATCGTCGCCTCGAGGAGCGCCTGCTGCTCCTCGTCGGTCAGGCTCACCGATTCGCCCGCGTGCATGGGAACGGCAAGGGACTCGGCCCCGTATTGCAGATGGAATTCGATCAGTTGTGCATACCGGTCGAAATCGATGCGCCTGTCCGGCGTGAAGGGCGTGACCGGCGTGTGCACCAAACCTGGGGTAAAAATGGACATGGATGTCACCTCTTCGAGGATGTGAGACTCACCAGCCGTGGGGCTCCGACTCGAGGATGCCCAGATCCCTGAGCTCCTCGGCGATGAACGCCTGCCGCTCCCTGGATGCGGTCGGCAGCGGCGGCCGGGTCGGCCCGACGGGACGCCCCATGAGCACCATTCCCCCCTTGAGCGAGGAGGGGTACTGCTCCCGGAACAGGTCCCACAGGCGGATCATCTTATACTGGAGCTCGCGCGCAATGGCGCTCTGCCCGGAGATGCAGGCCTCGTAAAGCTCCGTGCAGAGGTTGGGACAGATCGCGCCCGCCGCGGAGTAGGACCCGACACAGCCGAGCGGCACCGAGGGCGCGAGGAACTCCACCCCCGCGATCATCGAGAAGGAGGGCTTCATGGCATGAACCACGCGGGCGATCTCGACGAATTTTTCACTGATGAAACCGGCCTCCTTCATCGCGATCAGGTTGGGGAGCCGCTCGATGAGGCGCGCGATCAGATCGCCGGTGAACTCGGCCCCGAGCCGGTGGGGGGAGTTGTAGGCGATCAGGGGCAGATCGACCGATGTCCCCAGCGCGACGAAGTAATCGTAGATGGCCTCCGACGTCGGCCTCCAGAAATACGGCGTGATGGCGATGATGGCGTCCGCCCCGATCTGCCGGGCGTGCCGGGCCAGCATCATGGAATCCTCGAGGGCGAGGGCGCTGACATGGATCGAGACGGGGACCCGCCCGGCCACCACCTTCACCGCCACTTCCGCGAAGTGCTTTCGCTCCGCCATGGTGAGATTCAGCGACTCCCCCTTGTGGTGCGGCCATGAAATGGCGGTCGCCCCGGTGCGGACGTGAAAGTCCAGAAGCCGCTCGAAGGTGGGCGTATCGAGGCTGAAGTCCTCCCTGAGCGGTGTGACGGTGCTTTGCATGACCCCTTTGAGAATGATCGACATATCCCTCCCTCTTGTCGTTTGCATCGCTATATAACAGCAGGAAGATCTTTGTACAACTTGAAAATCCGGTGTCACCTGGAATCCATCCGCCCTCCGCACGCTGGACATTTTTCGACCCTGCACCTCCGCGCTGAAGCGCCCATACAGCCGGTCTTTGCGGCCGCTACGCTGCGGGGGCAGGAGGCCCCGAAAAATCTTCCATGCCTGCTTCCGGGCCATAACTTCCCGGAGCATGATTTCAAAGTTCGCGCAGGGCCATTGTCATAGGGTTTCTGATGCCTACGCTCTAATGCCCGAGAACCGCTTTCCGGTACAGACTGCCCAGGATGCCCTGCGGATCGTAGGCGGACTTGAGTTTCCCGTAGGCCGCCCCGTTGTAGATCCGCCAGAATTCGTCCTCCGGGTAGAATGCCCTGGAATAGAGCGACTTGCGGCCGCCGTGCTCCTGAACGGTCTTTTCGACGAGGCGGTTGACGCGTCCGGGGGCGTCGCCCGGCGAGGTGCGGACGCTCCCCCAAAAACCGAAGTTCAGGTAGAGCTGACCCGGTTCCATGGCGTAGAGGGTCCATTGCGCGGCGGCATCGAGAGGCCGCACCGGACAGACCCAGCAGGGCCGGATGTCGATCCGGCGAACATAGAACTCGAAAAACGCCGGGGCCTTCCCGATGGGGATCTGGACATCCTGGATCACCTCTTCTGAAGGCTCGGCGGGCAGGCGCAGGGCTTTGCGGATCGCATCGAGCCGCTCGTCGACCCGCCACCTCCGGTACAGGGACTGGATCTTCCAGTAGACGCTGGAACGGAGCATCCACCGGCCGAGCAGGAGGCGGAGCAGGGGATTCTGCATCCCGAAGCTCCGCGAGCACCAGAACCAGTCGGGGTCCCACCGCCAGAGAAAATCCCGCGTGGTCAACAGATCCTCGGAGCGGCTCAGGAGGGACCGGTAGTAGATCCGCCGGCCCTTGTAATCGCTGACGGGGCCTCCTTCGTCCGTGAGCCTGGCCGTGGTCAGGACGAAATCGCCGGGCGCGAAGGCCACCCCCTCGACGAAGTCCGGCGCCGTCGGATCTTCCTGCGCGCAGGCCGCTTCCAACGCCGTCAGAAACGACGCGAGATCGGAGAAGCGCCGGTAGGTAAGCGCAACAAAGGGAGCCGCCGGCAGGAGTTTCACCCGCAGGCGAAGGATGTATCCGAGTGTCCCGTAGGAATTCGGGATGGCGTGGAAGAGGTCGGCGTGCTCGTTGTCCCGGCGGCAGACCCGGATCGCGCCGTCGCCGCAGAGGATTTCCATCTCCTCGACGGTTTCGTGCACGAGCCCGTGCCGGAAGGAGGACGCCTCGATGCCGAGCCCCGAGACCGCGCCCCCGACGGTGATGGTCTTGAGTTCCGGAACCACGGGGGGGCGCAGCCCCCTGGAGAGGGCCGCATCGGTGAAATCCTCGAAGGTGGTCATCCCCTCCACCTCGGCGGTCCCGCGCTCCGGATCGATCTCAATGACACGGCAAAGGCGCCCGACGTCGAGCCGTCCGACCGCCGCGTCCCTGCGGGCGCGAAAGAGATTCGACGTCCTTTTCGCAAGGCGGACCTCTCCCGATGCCCGGCCTGCCACCGCGCGGGCGAGTTCCCGGCAGGCCCGGCGATAGGATTCCCAGCTGTCGAACAGGTCGGCGGGGTTGCGGCCCATCAGCGGACCCTTTTCCAGCCGCCGCGGATGCCGTGCTTGGAGAGCACCACCTGCCAGAGCTGGATTTGCCGGCTGCGAAAGGCTCCCGCACAGGAGAGGAGGTAATACCGCCACATCCGGTAGAAGCGCTCGCCATACTGATCACGGAAGCGCGGCCAGGCGCTTTCGAAGTTCGCGTGCCAGGCCATCAGGGTGCGGTCGTAATCGGTTCCGAAGTTATGCCAGTCCTCCATGACGAACAGGCCGTCCATCGCCTGGCCGAGCTGCGCCACCGAGGGCAGCATGCCGCCCGGAAAGATGTAGCGGTCGATCCAGGAATCCGTATGGGTCACCGAACGGTTCCTGCCGATGGTGTGCAGCAGAAAAATCCCCCCCGGCTTGAGGCAGCGGTGGGCGAGTTCGAGAAAACCCCTGTAGTTCTTGTAGCCCACATGTTCGCACAGGCCGATCGCTGCGACCTTGTCGAACTGCCCCGTCGCTTCCCGGTAATCCTGGAGGCGTATTTCCACGGGCAGGCCCTTGCACCATGCCCGGCCCCACTCGACCTGCGCTCTGGAGATGTTGTACGCGACCACCTCGACGCCGTAGCGCTCCGCCGCGAAGCGCGCGAAGCCGCCCCACCCGCACCCCAGCTCGAGGAGCTTCTCGCCGGGCGCAAGCGCCAGTTTCCGGCAGGCCAAATCCAGCTTCGCCTCCTGGGCGGCGGTAAGGTCCTTGGCCGTACCGTCCCAGTATGCACAGGTGTACTGCATGTGGGGACCGAGCATCGCTTCGTAAAAGGTGTTGCCGATATCGTAGTGGACCTTGGCCACCTTTACGGAGCGCTGCTTGTTCTGCCGGTTGAGAAGCTTCGCCTTGGCCACATCCACGAGCATCGTGGGGGTGGGACGGATTTTCCGGTCGTGGTGGGCCGAAAGCACCCGGTCGAAGAGCTGGTCCAGGGCTTCGCAATCCCACATCCCCTCCATGTAGGATTCACCGAATCCCAGCGAAACGTCGTCGGCAATTCTCCCATAGAGGGCTTCATCGTGGCATTGCATATCCCACGGTCGCCCGCCGTTGATGCGGATATCCGCCTGAACAAACAGATCATCGATCCAGCCGGGGAGTTTGGGCATGGGTGCCTCCAGCCGTTTGAGCGGCGCCGGAAATGAGTCAATCGTTTCAGGGTTTATTGCCCGCAGCCCGCTGCGGGTCGAACCACGGAAACCCGGATCGGCCCCTGCGGCTTGCGGTGGGGGCGTCTATCGGGCATCCGCTTGTTGCTCGCCATGGACGGACCGTCCGGCGATATCGCGAGCGATTCTATAGCATAACTTCGACATCCAGTGAAATGAATTTTAAAGCCCTGCACCGGGGCCGGCGCCACCGATCGTCCTGCGCGCTTCCCCTCTTCCCAAACGACCCTCTGGGAGGAACGGAAAAGCGGACAATACTTTTCGCACCTGACGGTCCCGCACCGGTCGGCTTGACAAGGCCGTTTTCATGATTATATTACGCCAAAAATCGATTAAATCAAACAATATCATGGTGTTGAAAAACATTCCGAAAGAGAAAGGAGGAGGTTTTGGACATGAAGGTGGTACCGTTACATGATCGGATCGTGGTGTCGCGCATCGAGTCGGAAGAGAAGACCAGAGGCGGGATCATCATCCCGGACACGGCCAAGGAGAAGCCCCAGGAGGGCAGGATCATCGCCGTGGGCCCCGGCAGAAAGGACAAGGACGGAAAGCGGATTCCGCCGGATGTCAAGGCGGGGGACCGGGTGCTGTTCACCAAGTGGGCCGGCACGGAGTTCACGCTCGACGGCGAAGAACGCATGATCATGAAAGAGGACGACATCCTCGGCGTCATCGAACCATAGCAAGGAGGTCACGCACATGCCTGCAAAGGAGATCAAGTACGACATGGAAGCCCGCGAGCGGATCATGAAGGGGGTCGATACGCTCACCAATGCGGTCAAGGTGACCCTGGGCCCCAAGGGGCGCAACGTGGTCATCGCCAAATCCTGGGGTTCGCCCCAGATCACCAAGGACGGCGTGACCGTCGCCAAGGAGATCGAGTTGGAGGACAAGTTCGAGAACATGGGGGCGCAGATGGTCAAGGAGGTGGCCTCCAAAACGTCCGACAAGGCGGGCGACGGCACCACGACCGCCACGGTCCTGGCCCAGGCGATCTACCGCGAGGGGTCGAAGCTCGTCGTTTCGGGGATGAACCCGATGGCCCTCAAGAGCGGGATCGACAAGGGGGTGGCCCTGGTGGTCGATGAGCTCAGGAAGATGTCGAAAACGGTCGGCGACAAGCGGGAGATCGCCCAGATCGGCACCATTTCGGCGAACAACGACAAGACCGTCGGGGAGATGATCTCCGAGGCGATGGAGAAGGTCGGCAAGGAGGGGGTGATCACCGTCGAGGAGGCCAAGGGGATGGAGACCGCCCTGGAGATCGTCGAGGGGATGCAGTTCGACCGGGGCTACATCTCCCCCTACTTCGTGACCGATCCCGACAAGATGGAGGTGAACCTCGAGGATCCTTACATCCTGCTCAACGAGAAGAAGATCAGCGCCATGAAGGACATGGTGCCCCTGCTCGAGCAGATCGCCAAGATGGGCAGGCCGCTCCTGATCGTGGCGGAGGATATCGAGGGCGAGGCGCTGGCCACGCTCGTCGTCAACAAGGTGCGCGGGACGCTCAAGTGCGCCGCGGTCAAGGCGCCGGGGTTCGGCGACCGGCGCAAGGCGATGCTCCAGGATATCGCCGTGCTCACCGGCGGCAAGGTGGTGTCGGAGGACCTGGGGATCAGGTTGGAGAATGTCACGCTCAACGATCTGGGCACCTGCAAGAAGGCGGCGATCGACAAGGACAACACGACGATCGTCGACGGAGCCGGCAGCCGCGCCGACATCGAGGGTCGGGTGAAGCAGATCCGGGCCGAGATCGAGGAGTCGACATCGGACTACGACAAGGAGAAGCTCCAGGAGCGCCTCGCGAAGCTCGTCGGGGGGGTCGCGGTGATCAAGGTGGGCGCGGCGACCGAGATCGAGATGAAGGAGCGCAAGGCGCGGGTCGAGGACGCGCTGCATGCCACGCGGGCGGCGGTGGAGGAGGGGATCGTCCCGGGCGGCGGCGTGGCCTTCATCCGCTCCATGGGCCCATTGGCCGGTGCGAAGCTGCCCGACGAGGAGCAGCAGGGGCTCAATATCGTCCGGCGCGCCCTGGAGGAGCCGCTTCGCCAGATCGCCGCGAACGCGGGTTTCGAAGGGTCCGTCGTCGTCGAGAAGGTCAAGGCAGGGAGCGGCGCCTACGGCTTCGATGCGGACGCCGCGCAGTACACGGACATGATGAAGGCGGGGATCATCGACCCGACAAAGGTC
>JBFMBA010000408.1:0-4798 GCA_040755475.1 Thermodesulfobacteriota bacterium | reverse complement strand
CGCGGGGGGCGCCCCCCCCCCCCGGCAGTGATTCGGCGCTGCGGGGCTTGCGGGAGGACCTCCCGGTCAGGCACCGATCCCGGGCGCGGGCCTTCGCGGCGTCCGCATCTGCATTGACACAGACTTCTTCGGGGCAGTGAGAACCCTCTGATCGCCACAGGGCAGAGGCTTCAGCCATCCCCGAAGCGACAACGACGGATGAAAGAGGAAAAACATGATCAAAATCATCAAAGCGAAGAAATTGTTTACCGGCCGCAAGGTCATTGATCAAGGCTTCATCGTGATCGACGGCGAGAAGATTGTTGCCGTGGGATCCGAAGCGGACAAGATCGACGTGCCTGCGACCGGGGAAGTGATCGATTTCGGCGACCGCACTCTCCTGCCGGGATTGATCGACGCGCACACCCACCTGGCCCTGAGCGGACAGATGCCCAACTACGCCGCCGCCATGAAAGACGATACGCTGATCCTGACGGTGCGTGCGGCCAGAAATATCCGTGCGGATTTGCTTTCGGGCGTCACCACGATGCGCTGCCTGGGGGAGAAGGATTTCATCGACGTGGCCATCAAGGAAGCCGTCGAGAAGGAAATCATACCGGGGCCGCGGCTGTTGATCAGCGGCAAGGGAATACGGTCGAGCTACGGTCACGGCATCATGGGCACGGCCTTCGACGGCGTGGAGGAGGTGAGAAAGGCCGCCCGGATCAACATCCACGACGCCGGCGCCGATCAGGTGAAAATATTCGTGACGGGCAGCAAGGGGGAGTTCAGAAATTTCAAATTCGGAACGGAAAACACGGTGGAACGGAACGAAATGCAGTCCCTGATGACCCGGGAGGAAATACAGGCGGCCGTGGACACGGCCCACTGCGTCGGCAAGAAGGTGGCCGCCCACTGCTACGGCGGGGTGGGGCTCAGGCACTGCGTCGAGGCCGGCGTGGACACCATCGAACACGGCATTTACATGGACGACGGCGACATCGACATGATGCTCAAGGCGGAGACCTGGCTCACGGTGACATTGAACGGCTACTTCAGCGACCGGCGCATTGCCAACCGGGGCACGCCCGAGCTGACAAAGGGCTTCGTCAGGTACCGGGACGATATCCGCGCCGCCTACACCAAGGCCGTCCATTCGGGACTTCGGTACACGCTGGGGACCGACGGTCAGCACGGCGAGTTCGCCTTCGAGCTGGAGAGCCTGGTGACATACGACGTGACCCCTCTCAAGGCGCTGCAGGCGGCCACCGTGGAGGCCGCCTGCATGTGCGGGGTCGAGGAGAAAGTCGGGTCCATCGAAACGGGAAAGCTGGCCGACATCCTGGTCGTGAACGGGGACCCCCTCACCGATGTGGCCGCCATCCGGCATGTAGAGGCCGTCTTCAAGGGCGGCAGGCGGGTGGACGAGATCAGTCCCTGGTAAACCGGGGCGTTGCGGCCGCTGGCGGCCGCGGCACGTCCGTGATGATGCCCTTTCCGGTCCAGCGCTTCAAGGGTGCCGGCGCAGCGGCCGGCCCCCGGAAAGCCCCCGGACGAACCACAAGAGGATGACGCAGGATGAAAATGAAAAGCCAGAAAGACTTCTTTTCCGGTCTCCTGTTCATGGGCGTCGGCATCGCCTTCGCCGTCGGGTCGACCACCTACAAGGTCGGCGTCGCCGACAACATGGGGCCAGGCTACTTCCCGCTCCTGTTGGGAATCCTGATGGCCCTTCTGGGCATCGCCATCACCGTCCAGGCGCTGGTACTGGAAACCCGGGAAGGAGACAGGATCGGCCGCTGGGCCTGGAAGCCGCTTTTTTATGTCCTGGGGGCCAATCTGGCCTTTGGGGTGCTGTTGAGCGGCCTTCCCGGCATTGGCCTGCCCGCCTCGGGCATGGTCGCGGCCATCTATGCCCTGACCTTCATTGCCAGCCTTGCCGCCCGGAAGTTCAATTACCTCCATGTATTCATCCTGGCGACCGTTCTGTCTGCGGTCAGCTATCTGGCGTTCGTCATGCTCCTGAAATCGCAGATTCCCATCTGGCCGGTTCTGATCACCGGCTGAGGAGAAGCAAAGATGGATCTCGTTTCAAACCTCGCTTTGGGCTTCGATGTGGCCGTCACACCGGCAAATCTTGTGTATGCCTTTGCGGGCTGCTTTCTGGGGACACTCATCGGCGTGCTGCCCGGCATCGGTCCCGTGACCACCATCGCCATGCTGCTGCCCGTGACATTCGCGCTGCCCCCCGAGTCGGCGCTGATCATGCTCGCCGGCCTGTACTACGGCGCCCAGTACGGCGGTTCCACCACCTCCATTCTGGTGAACCTTCCCGGCGAGCCGTCGGCCGTGGTGACGTGCATCGACGGGTATCAGATGGCCCGTCAAGGCCGCGCGGGACCGGCGTTGACGGCCGCCGCGCTGGGCTCCTTCTTTGCCGGATCGGTGGGGGTGCTTATTCTGGCGGCGTTCGCGTTGCCGCTGACGGAAGTGGCCTTCAAATTCGGACCTGCGGAATACTTTTCGCTGATGGTGCTGGGCCTCATCGCCGCCGTGGTGCTTGCATCCGGCTCGCTGCTCAAGGCGATCGCGATGATCGTGATGGGCCTGCTGCTGGGCTCCGTGGGCACCGACGTCAATTCCGGCGTGCCCCGCTTCAGCTTCGACATTCCCGAGCTGACAGACGGAATCGGCTTCGTGGTGATCGCCATGGGGATATTCGGATACGGCGAAATCGTCCACAATCTCGAGCAGGAGGAGGGGAAAAGGGAGGTGTTCACCAAAAAGGTGCACGGCCTGTTTCCCACCCGGAAAGACTTCATGGCGATGACGCCCGCGGTGCTGCGCGGCACCGCCGTGGGGTCCATGCTCGGAGTCCTTCCCGGCGGCGGCGCGCTGCTGGGCGCTTTTGCCGCATATGCACTCGAGAAGAAAGTGAAAATGACCCCCGGTGAGATCCCCTTCGGGAAAGGCAATATCCGTGGCGTGGCGTCTCCGGAGTCCGCCAACAACGCCGGGGCCCAGACCTCCTTCATCCCCCTGCTTACGCTGGGCATACCCCCCAACGCGGTCATGGCGCTCATGGTCGGTGCCATGACCATCCACAACATTCAGCCGGGCCCCCAGGTGATGACCGCCAATCCCGGGCTCTTCTGGGGTCTGATCGTGTCCATGTGGATCGGCAACCTGATGCTGGTCATTCTGAACCTGCCGCTCATCGGCATCTGGATCCGGCTTCTGACGGTGCCCTATCGTTTTCTCTTTCCTGCGATCGTCCTGTTTTGCGCGATCGGAGTCTACTCCACCAACAACAACCCCTTCGACATCTGGATGGTGGGGCTGTTCGGCTTCATCGGTTATCTGTTTATCAAGCTCGGCTGCGAACCCGCGCCCCTGCTGCTGGGGTTCATCCTGGGCCCCATGATGGAAGAGACCCTGCGGCGCGCCCTGCTGATTTCCGGAGGCGACTGGTGGAAGGCCTTTGTGGCGCGCCCCCTGTCGGCGACACTGCTGTCGGTGGCCGCGCTGATGCTGGTGATCATGCTGCTGCCCGCCATCCGCAAGAAGCGCAAGGAGGCCTTCGTCGAAGAGTGACGCTGACGCCTTTGCCTGCCGCATAGAGAGGAGCGCATATCATGTTTCATCGATCCAGGTGAGGTTTCTGCAATGATATTGCTCTACCCCATGTCTCTTCATGCACCGGTTGACCCTGCCGCGATGCCGGCCGGGAAACTTGCATGATGAGCGATCTCTACCGGGCGGCACTGAGAGAAAAACTGACCGACTTGATCACAAAGCACCGACTCTCTTATCTGCCCGGGGAAGTCGCTTCCCACAGGATGAACCGCGAGAGCGGCGATTGAAGTGATTTCCAGCAAACAGGCAGCCTCGTTTGCGATCAGCAAAAGGGGAGGCGGAAACAGGTGGCTAGAACTCGGTCCGTTTCTGCTCGTCGAGGACCTTTTTGATACCCGTCATGACCTGGATCTTCACGTTGGTCAGGTGGTTCTTGAGGATGGACTGGGCCCGCTCCAGGCTGCGCACGGCAACGGCGTCGTAGATCTCCTGATGGGCCTGATCGGTGGCCGAGAGCGACGAGATGGGGAAATAGTTGCCGCCGTATTTAAGGAACAGCATGTCGAAGATGTTCTGCAAGATGCGGATCTGCGTGGTCTTTCCGGACAGCGAGGCGAGGGTCATGTGGAAATCCCTGTTCTTGAAGAGCCTCTCGGTCAGATGGAAATCCCGCTCCGCGGCCAGATGGGCATCGTGTGCTGCCTTGAGTTGGATCAGCCCCTGCTTATCGATCCTGTCGATCGTGGCCGGGACGAGGGATGGTTCGATGAGTTCCCGGAGTTCGTAGAGCTCTTCAATCTCCCGGAGGCTGAAGGGGGCCATGACATAGCCGCGGTTAGCTTCGTGCCGGACGAACCCCTGTAGCTCGAGCCACTTCAAGGCCTGGATGATCGGGGTGGCACTCAACCCGAGCTTCTCTGCCAGATCCCGGCAGGCCATCCTCTGCCCCGGCACCAGCTGCTTCGTATAGAGCATGTGCCGGAGGCCCTGGTAGGCTCTCTGGGTGCTGCCTTGCTTATCTTTCTTGTGGGTTGTCTTCTTCGCTGCGGCCATAGGGAAATCATATAAAATTTAAATCAAATTATCAATCAAAATTTGTATATTATCTTAACGAAATAATCAGAAGATATTTGATTGATTCTGTGATATAAAACTCAGCAATATAGATAGATGATTTTCCGGATGGCGAAACTTCCCTGTTGAGGAAAAAAGATGAGACTTCACGAATACGAAGTGTTGGATA
>JBFMBA010000407.1:0-2788 GCA_040755475.1 Thermodesulfobacteriota bacterium | reverse complement strand
CGGGCTTTTCATCTGTGCGATCTGGCTTCGGCCAATCTGGATTTCGACATCGTGTTTCTCGCGTCGAAGTCCAACGACCACCGCTGGATGGCCGAGTTCATCAGCCCGTACCTCAAGGACGGCGGGGCGCTGGTCGGTCTCCAGAACGGCATGAACGACGACTCGATCGCCTCCATCGTGGGTCGTGCCCGCACGGTGGGGTGCGTCGTCGAGCTGCAGGCGGAACTCTTCACCCCCGGGAGGATCCAGCGCAACACGACGCGCGAAGGGACATGGTTCGCCGTGGGCGAGCTCGACGGATCGGTCACGGCGCGCCTGGAGGAGATCGCCGCCCTCATGCGGCACGTGGGCCGGTGCGATGTGACCCGCAACATCTACGGCGCCAAGTGGACGAAGCTGATCGCCAACATCATGACCCAGGCCCCCTTCGGGCTCTTCGGACTGAGGAACTATGAGGCGATGGCCCTGCCCGGCATGTTCGAGATCTCCGTCCGGCTCGGCAGGGAATCGCTGGCCGTGGGCACCGCGCTGGGCTACCGCATCGAGCCGGTGTTCGGTCTGGGCGCCGACGCCTTTGCCGGATCGAGCGACGAGAACCTGGTGACGGCCATGCGGACGCTGATGGGTCACGTGGGGGGGGGGAGGACCGCGCCCATCCACGACCACATGAAGGGCCGCAGGAGCGAGATGGCCTTCATCCCCGGTCTCGTGGCGGAGAAGGGCAGGGAGCTCGGCATCCCGACGCCGGCCGTGGACGCCGTGGTCGAGATCGACCGCCGCATCAACCGGGGCGAGATCAAGATGGACCCGTCGAACTTCGAGCTGCTCAAAGCCAGGATCGCGTCGACAGGGTAGACACCACCTTAAAATCATGCTCCTCCCTTCGGACGCCGGAAATTTTTCGACCCTGCAGCCCCTCGCTTCGCTCCGCTGATTCTTCGAATTCGCGCCGCAGCGGTTACACAATCGTCTTTACGGGCGCTGCGCTGGGGACAGGTGGCCCCGAAAAATCTCCAAGTAGCTACAAAATGTCAGCCCGATATGGGTTGTGTCACGTGAATATCCAAAAATCAAAATAAAGGACTTGATGAGGGAGGAAGAACCGATGGAAAGGCATCTGATCCGCACGGCGGCAGCCACATTCGTGGCCGTGGCTCTCCTCTGCGCTGGCGCCATCGCCGGCGCGGCAACCTTCCCGGAACGTCCGGTGCGCATCGTCGTGGCATCCGCCCCGGGCGGCGGCACCGACATCATCGCCCGGCTGCTCGCGCAAAAGCTGTCGGAGATCTGGAAAGTGATGCCCGTCGTCGACAACCGTGCCGGCGGGGGCGGCCAGATCGCCACGGACATCGTCGCCAAAGCGACGCCCGACGGTTACACCCTGCTTCTGCAGGGCAATGGCATTTCCTATACGCCGTATCTGTACAAGAAACTCCCCTTCGATGTGAAGCGCGACATCGTCGCGATAACGATGGTCGGCAGTCAGCCCTTCATACTCGCCGTCCATCCGTCGGTGCAGGCAAAATCGGTTGCCGAGCTGGTGCAGCTGGCAAAGGCGAAACCCGGCGAATTGCGTTTCTCGTCAGGCGGCATCGGCGGCTCATCGCACCTCGGAACAGAACTGTTCCGCTTCCGCGCAGGCGTGAACATGCTCCACGTGCCTTTCAAGGGCACGGGTCCCGGCGTCACAGCCATTCTCAACGGGGAGGTGCATCTGGGGATAGCCGGCGTTGGTACGATGCTGCCGCACGCCAAAAGCGGCAGGCTGCGTGCGCTGGCTGTCACAGGCGCCCAACGCAGCCCCGCGGCGCCCGAACTGCCGACAATCGCCGAAAACGGCTTGCCCGGCTACGCTTACGACGTCTGGTACGGCCTGTTCGCACCGGCCAATACCCCCCGGGAGACGGTACATCGGATCAACGCGGCCGTCAACGAGGCGCTGCGCGACCCTGAAACCATCAAGCGGTATGCCGCCGTCGGGGTGGACGTAATGGGCGGCAGCGTCGAAGAATCCAATCGGTATCTGCAGTCGGAAATGGCCAGCTGGGAAAAAGTCATCCGCGAAGCGGGAATCCAGGCCAACTGAATCTCTCTGGACATTCCAGCTTCAACCGGCCGAAAAAAGAGAGCCCGTGGGCGCTACCCCTCCAGCAGGGCCTCGATCTTTTTCATTTTGTCCTCGTCTTCCCGGTACAGCTGGAGATAGGTTTGCTGGCGCAGCCGGTACCAGAGATACTCGAAGCGAAGGGCCAGGCGTATGGCCTCGCGCAGGGCGCCCGGCTCTTTGACGTACCGGCCCAAGACGACCTTCCGGGTTTCGAACCCGTCGATCAGGCCCTCGAGCTCCCCCAGGAAGGGGATCGTTCGTTCCGTGATGCCCCCCCCAGGCCGTGCACCGATTTCTCCCTTGCCCGGGCGAACACTTCCCGGGAAGCCTGGAGCACTTCCGGTACGTCCCCATGACCGGCCTTCAGCGCGCTCCTGAGGTCCGTGCGCCCTTCACGGTCAGGCGCGCAGGATCTCCAGGATCACGTTCTTCGCCGAAACAAAAGCCGGCAATCCGCCCGTGAGGTGGATCTTCATGATCCGGGGCATCCGGAAGAAGAAAGGCTCGCCCACCATGGCCACGGCCACGTCGAAGCCTCCGGCGCCGATGGCGAGCATCCCGATCCCGCCGGCGTTCGGCGTGTGGGAGTCGCTTCTCAGGAGGCTTTTGCCCGGTGTGGCGAACCGCTCCAGATGAAGCTGGCGGCAGATCCCGCTCGCCGGGCGGGGGCAGACCCCGCCG
>JBFMBA010000406.1:0-2365 GCA_040755475.1 Thermodesulfobacteriota bacterium | reverse complement strand
GGACTTCTGATGCTTGGTGCGGTGTATTGCGGATCGACCTTCGGCGGGTCGATCTCGGCGATCCTTTTTAACACGCCGGGAGCGCCCGAGGCGGCCTGTACGACCCTCGACGGGTATCCCATGGCAAAGCAGGGACACGCCGGCAAGGCGATCGGATATGCACTGGGGGCGTCGGCGATCGGCGGGGTTTTCGGAACGGTCGTCCTGATCCTCATGGCGCCGCCTCTGGCTGAATTTGCTCTTGAATTCGGTCCGCCGGAGTATTTTGCGCTTGCTGTCCTGGGGATCACGGCGATTGCTTCCATCGGAACGAAGTCCGTTTTCAAGTCCCTTCTGTCCGGAATGATCGGCCTGGGACTCGCCACCGTCGGAATGGATCCTTTGACCAGCAATGCCCGCTTCAATTTCGGAAGCAATATATTACTGACGGGCATCAGTTTCATCCCGGCGATCATCGGCCTGTTTGCGTTGGCCGAGGTGCTGAAAAGATCGGGAGAAAGGCAAAAGGGCCAGATCCTCGATACCGCCGGCAAGGTCAGGACGATCTTGCCGACGCTGCGGGAAATCTGGAATCTCAAGGTTGCATTGCTGCGTTCCTCGATCATCGGTACGCTGATCGGCGTGCTGCCCGGGGTGGGGGCGACGACGGCATCCTTCATCGGGTATTCCGAAGCGGTCCGCTGGTCGAAGCACCCCGAGCGTTTCGGTACGGGAATTCCCGAAGGGATTGTGTCACCGGAGGCCGCCAACAACGGTGCGGTGGGCGGCTCCATGGTGCCTCTGCTCTCCCTGGGCATCCCGGGGAGCGCCACCACGGCGGTCATGATCGGCGGACTAACGATCCACGGCATCGTCCCCGGCCCCATGCTGATGGTACAGAACCAGGATCTGGTCTATTCCATTTTCATCGGGATGCTCGTCGCCAATGTCCTGATGATCTTCTTCGGAATCAAGATCGCCAGTCACTTCGCGAAAGTCCTGAAGATCCCTTACGTGCTGGTCGGCCCCGGCATCATCGTCCTGTGCATGACCGGTGTATTCGCCCTTCGAAACAACATGATGGATCTGGTGGTCATGCTGGTACTGGGAGGGTTCGGTTATCTTCTCCAGGAGCTGGACTATCCTATCGCCCCGTTGATCATCGGTCTGGTCCTGGGGCCCATCGCTGAAATCAACCTCAGACGGGCCATGATCCTGAGAAATTTTGACTTTATTGACGTCATCTCACAGCCCATTGCCGGTACCATGCTGCTGATCAGCGCGTTGTCGCTCTGTTACGGGTTATACGGGCAATACAGGAATTATCTGAAACGCAGTCAGAAGCTCAGAAGCACGTAATCATCTTGGGGAGGATGTACAATTGAAAACGGGACGAGAGCGGGTGATGGATGCCGTTTCCCACAGGGAATCCGACAGGGTTCCCGTGGACCTCGGCGGTTCGATGGTGACCAGCATCCACCAGACAGGGCACGACAACCTCAAGAAATACCTCGGGATCAATCTGGACCGTCCCACGGAGATCGCCCGGGGAAGGTCCCTGGTCGCACGGGTTGACCAGGAGGTCCAGGACCGACTGGGGGTAGACGTTCGAATGCTGACCGTCAGCAGTCCCGATGGCTGGGAGGATGAAGCGGGAGGGGATCGACTCACCGATGAATGGGGCATCGTATGGGAGCGCCCGGCGGGTTTTGACAATTACGAAATCGTTGCATCGCCCCTGTCCGGTGACATCTCCGTCGCCGATGTACGGAATATGGCGTGGCCGGATGGGGTGCGCCCGGGTTTTACGGAGGGTCTTCGTGAAAGGGCGCTTGCCTTTCGGCAGGGTACGGACAAGGCCATCATTGCCAACCTGGCCATGCAGATCCACACGCAGAGCTATTTTCTCAGGGGATTTTCGCAGTATCTGATGGACATGGTCATGAACCCGGGCTTGATCGAGGCGATCATGGATCGCGTCCTTGAGATTTTCCTGGAGAGGAGCCGCTGCATCATGACCGAAATCGGTGACTTGGTCGATATTGTCTATGTGGCCGATGATCTCGGCGCCCAGAATGGCCCCCTGTTTTCCCCGCAGACATATCGGCAGTTGATTAAGCCGCGTCAGAAGAAGCTGTTCGAAGCGATCAAGCGTGGGTCCGATGTCAAGATCCTGTACCATACCTGCGGTTCCGTCATCGAGTTCATCGACGACCTTGCCGAGGTGGGGATCGATATCCTCAATCCGGTCCAGACGTCGGCCGGTGGAATGGATCCGAAGATCCTCAAGCGCCGCTTCGGAAGCAAGGTCTGTTTCTGGGGGGGAATCGATACCCAGAATATCATGCCTTTCGGAACCCCCGCTCAGGTCAAGGAAGAAGTGAAA
>JBFMBA010000405.1:0-9638 GCA_040755475.1 Thermodesulfobacteriota bacterium | reverse complement strand
GGGCTTGCCGCAAGAAGGCTTCCATTGCCGCCGGTCGAAGGGGCGCGGTTAAGAGGCCGCTTGTCGGCCGCCGCGCCATATATGGAAAGGTGCGGGGAGAGGGGATGGACGACACGACGGATGCGATGCGGAAGGCCTACGCGGGCGAAGCCAAGGCGGCCCTGAGGCTGAAGGTCTACGCGGAAAAGGCGGAAGAGGAGGGTTATCCGCAGATTGCCAGGCTTTTCCGGGTGATCGCCCGGTCCGAAGAGATCCACGGGGCGAGGGCGCTTCGGGCTCTTCAGGAGATCAAGTCGACCGAGGCAAACCTCGCGGCGAGTTTCGAATCCGAGCAGCGGGCGGCCCAGGTCGCTTACGGCGATTTCCTCAAACGGGCCGAGGCGCAGGGCGACTGGGCGGCGGCGCTCCACTTCAGCCAGAGCCGGGACGTGGAGGAGACGCACGCGAAGCTCTACAAGGAGGCGATGGGCCACATGATGGAGGAGCGGGAGACGAGCTATTATGTCTGCCTGGTCTGCGGTTATGTGGCCGACGGCGTCCGCCCGGAAACCTGTCCGGTCTGCGGTGCCGCGAGCGACCGGTTCGCTGCATTCGAGTGAACGGGCTGCGGGGAGGGGGATGATGCGAGGGGTGTTGCTGCGCTGGCTGGTTCTGACGGCGGCGGTGCTCGTGGCCTCGTGGCTGCTGGACGGCATTCGCGTGAGCGGCGTGATCCCCGCCTTCCTGGCCGCCGCCGCCCTGGGTATCCTGAACGCCTTTTTCCGCCCCCTGTTGATCCTCCTGACGCTGCCCATCAACATCCTGACCCTCGGGCTGTTCACCTTCCTGATCAATGCCCTGATGCTGAAAATCGCCTCCGGCGTGATCGCGGGCTTTGAGGTGCAGGGCTTCTGGACGGCGGTGTTCGGCGCCCTGATCATCGGTACGGTGAGCTGGCTCCTGAACGGCTTCATCGGGGGGCAGGGAAGGGTCGAACGGATCACCTATATCGACCTGCAGAAGAAGGGAGACCGATGGGAGTGAACGACCTGACCCCCGCCATGCGACAGTATGCGGAGATGAAGGCGAATTACCCCGACTGTATCCTCTTTTTCCGGATGGGCGACTTCTACGAAATGTTCTTCGAGGACGCAGTAACCGCCTCGAAGATACTGGAGATCACCCTCACCTCGCGCAACAAGAACGACAAGGACGCAATTCCGCTCTGCGGCTTTCCCTATCATGCCGCCTCGTCCTACACGGCCAAGCTCATCGAGAAAGGGTACAAGGTGGCCATCTGCGAGCAGGTCGAGGATCCGAAGCTCGCCAAGGGGGTGGTCCGGCGCGAAGTCATGCGTGTGGTGACCCCGGGCCTTGTGCTCGACACGGAGAACCTCCGGGCCAAGGAGAACAACTATCTCGCCGCTCTGGCCGTCCGGGGAGGCCGCTTCGGACTGGCCTGCGCCGATATCTCCACCGGGGAGTTTCTGGTGACCGAAGCCCGGGACCGGGAATTCTTCCTGGCCGAAACAGGCGGGATGGAGATACGGGAGCTTCTGGTTGCCGAGGACCTCGGTGACGATGGGCTGGTCCGGGCGATCGCCGGCGAGGGGGACCGGTGCCGCATCGGCCGCCTCCCGCCGGCCATGTTCGCCCCGGAAGCGGCCTTCACCCTGCTGAAAGAGCATTTCCCGCCCGAGCAGATAGCGTCGCTGGACATGGCAGGCCGGCCCGCCGCCGCGGGCGCCGCGGGCGCCGTCCTGGCCTACATGGCCGAGACACAGAGGGACGCCCTTTCGCACATGAACGACCTGACCTGGTATGAAAGCGGCGCCCACCTCATTCTCGACGAGATCGCCAAACGGAACCTCGAGCTCTTCGCCACGATCGCCGAGGGCAAGAAGAAGGGGTCGCTCTTTCACGTGCTCGATCAGACGGTGACCTCCATGGGGGGGCGAAGGCTGCGCCGCTGGCTCCATTATCCGCTGCGGGATCCGGTCCGGATCGGGGAGCGTCTGGCGGCCGTATCGGAGATCAGAGATCGCCATCTTCTCCGGGAGTTCCTGAGGGGAATGCTCAAGACCGTCTATGACCTGGAGCGCCTGGGAAGCCGGATCGCCGTGGGGCTGGCCAACGGCCGTGATCTGGCGTCGCTCGGGGCGTCGCTGGCCGTTCTGCCCGAGATCCGGGCCTCGCTCGGCGAGTGCGAGTCGCCACTCATGACGGAGATCCGTGCCGGGATCGATGCGCTGACCGACATCAGGGAGCTGATCGAAAAGGCCATTGTGGCGGTTCCCCCCCTGACGATCCGGGAAGGCGGGATTATCCGCGAGGGTTACGACCCGGAGCTGGACCGTTTGATCGCCGTCATGCGGGACGGAAGGCAGTGGATCGCCGCCCTGGAAGACCGGGAGCGCCGGCGAACGGGCATCCACTCGCTGAAAGTGGGGTTCAACAGCGTCTTCGGGTATTATCTCGAGGTCACCAAGGCCAACACCCGACTGGTTCCGCCGGACTATATCCGGAAGCAGACCCTGGTCAACGCGGAGCGGTACATCAACGAGGAGCTCAAGGGGTACGAGGAGACGGTCCTGCACGCCGAGGAACGGCGGCAGGCGAGGGAGTACGATCTGTTCGTCGAGATCAGGGGCCGGATTGCCGGCGAGATACGGCGGATCCAGGAGACGGCCTCGCGGATCGCCGACCTCGACGCGCTGGCCTCGCTCGCCGAGGTGGCCGAACGGCACAACTACTGCCGACCGGCGGTGGATGGGGAGGACGTGATCGAAATCACCGACGGCCGGCATCCGGTCGTGGAGCGGATAGGCGACGGTGCGGGGTTCGTCCCGAACGACGTCCTGCTCGACCTGGATCGGAACCGATTCCTGATCATCACCGGGCCCAACATGGCCGGCAAGTCCACGTACATCCGGCAGATTGCCCTGATTGTGCTCATGGCCCAGATGGGGAGCTTCGTCCCGGCGGCGCAGGCGCGGATCGGCGTGGTCGACCGGATCTTCACCCGCATCGGCGCCGCCGACAGCCTTGCCCGGGGGCAGAGCACCTTCATGGTAGAGATGACCGAGGTGGCCAACATCCTTCGACACGCCACGAAGCGGAGCCTGGTCATCCTGGACGAGGTGGGCCGGGGGACGAGCACCTTCGACGGGCTGAGCATCGCCTGGGCGGCCGCCGAATACATCCACGACGCCGCCCCGCTCGGGGCGCGGACCCTCTTTGCCACCCACTATCACGAGCTGACCGAGCTTGCCGTCACGAAGGAGGGGGTGCGGAATTTCAACATCGCCGTCCGGGAGTGGGGGGACCGGATCATTTTTCTCCGCAAGATCATGGAGGGGGGAACAAACCGCAGCTACGGCATCCAGGTGGCACGGATCGCGGGGGTGCCGACGGAGGTCGTCGCGCGCGCCATGGAGATCCTCCGGAACATGGAGCAGGGCGAGCTGGACGAGGTCGGCATGCCGAAGATCGCCCGGGGGAAAAGGACGACACAGAAAAACACGGGCCAGCTCAGCCTGTTCACCGATCCGAAGGAGACGATTGCGGAGGAGCTCAGGGCCCTGGATCTGCTGAACCTGACGCCGCTCGAGGCCATGCGGCGGATCGGCGAATGGAAGGAGAGGCTTTGACAACAGGCAATCGTTCGGTGAATCGAGAACCTTGGAAATCATGTCCCTCCGCACGCTGGACATTTTTCGACCCTGTACCTCCTCGCTTCGCTGCAAAGACGAAACTCGCGCTTCACGCTCAAACAATCGTCTTTGCGGGCGCTGTGCTGCGGGGACGGGGGGCGCCGAAAAATCTCCAATGCGTGCTTCCGGGACAGGATTTCCAAACGGTGCAAAGGTGTCGTATCCGTCGGAGATATCGGCAATAAGGCGGACGGGTCCTGCGGCAGGGGCCGTGAGGCATCTGGATGCGTAAAGAAAGATCACAGCCGGGCTGCGCGCTACGGGCGTCATCGGCGGACGGAGACGACACCATTGCGGGCGCTGTGCTGCGGGGACGGGGGGCGCCGAAAAATCTCCAATGCGTGCTTCCGGGACAGGATTTCCAAATGGGGCAAAGGTGTCGTATCCGTCGGAGACATCGGCAATAAGGCGGACGGGTCCTGCGGCAGGGGCCGTGAGGCATCTGGATGCGTAAAGAAAGATCACAGCCGGGCTACGCGCTGCGGGCGGCGCCGGCCGAGGGTGGCGAGCAGGTCATGCACCTGTCCGGGCGGGTGTCGCTGGAGGATGCCGAAGAGCTCCTGGCCGACATGGTGACCCTTTCGGACGGGGAGCCGGCCGGGGCGGTCCATATTGACCTGGCGGGCGTGACCTACATGGACAGCGCCGGCGCCCTGACCCTCTTCCGGTTCGAGGAGCGGCTCCGCCGGGAGGGGCGCCCCTGCCTCTACACCGGTTTCTCCGAGCGGGTCCGGGGGATCATGGGACTAATCGACCGGCGGGAGATGTTCCGGTCGCCGCTCCGTGAAGAGAGTCGTCCCGCAGGCCTCGTGGTGGCGCTGGGCGATGCCGGCTTCAAGGTCTACGCCGATTTCAGGGCACTGATGACCTTTCTCGGCGATCTGGTCGCGGCGATCGGCCACCTGGCCGGCCGCCCCGGGGAGGTGCGCTGGGGGGATGTCCTGTCCGTCATGCGGCGGACGGGCGCGGAGGGATTTCCCATCGTCGCGCTGATCAGCTTCCTCATCGGTCTGATCATCGCCTTCATGTCATCCCTGCAGCTCAAGCAGTTCGGTGCCAATATCTATGTGGCCTCCCTCGTGTCGCTGGCCATCATCCGGGAACTCGGTCCGATCATGACGGCGATCCTGGTGGCGGGCCGTTCCGCCTCGGCTTATGCGGCGGAGATCGGCACGATGAGGGTCAATGAAGAGGTGGACGCCCTGGTGACCATGGGATTCGAGCCGATCCGGTTTCTGGCCGTCCCCAAGCTCATCGGGACGGTGCTGGTCCTTCCCGTTCTCACCCTCTACGCCGATCTGTTCGGCATTTTCGGAGGGCTGGTCGTGGGGGTGATGATGCTCGATCTGACGCCCTACACCTACCTCCAGGAGAGCCAGCGGGTCATCACCCTCTTCCACCTCCTGTCCAGTCTGCTCAAAGCCCTGGTTTTCGCCTTTGTCGTCGCCTGGATCGGCTGCCAGAGGGGATTCGAGGTGAGGGGAGGGGTGGAAGAGGTGGGTGCCGCCACCACGTCAGCGGTCGTCACCTCCATCCTGCTGATTGTGATTGTGGATTCGGTGTTCGCCGTGGTGCTCCATTACGTGGGCTGAAGGAGGGCAAGGTGGAATCGACCGGCCGGGACCCTGTCAAGGGAGGCGAACCCGTCATCGTGGTGGAGGGGCTCACCGCGCGCTTCGGCGAGGTCACGGTCCTGGAAGAGGTCAGCTTCGGGGTGCACCGGGGCGAGATTCTCTGCTTCGTCGGGGGAAGCGGATGCGGCAAGTCCACGCTCCTCAAGCATGTGATCGGTCTGATCCGGCCCGCCGCGGGAAAGGTCTGGGTCGACGGGGTGGATATCGCCGCCGGGGGCGAGAAAGAGCTGAATGCGATCCGGAAGAAAATCGGCGTCCTTTTCCAGTCTGACGCCCTTCTGGCGTCGATGACCCTCGGGGAAAACGTCGGCCTGCCGCTGGAGGGGTTGATGGGACTGTCCAGGGAAACGATGGAACTGATCGTCCGGATGAAGCTCGGGATGGTGAATCTGAGCGGGTACGAGAACCACTACCCGGCCGAGCTGTCGGGCGGGATGAGAAAGCGGGGCGGGCTTGCCCGGGCCATGGTCCTCGATCCGCAGATCCTCTTTTTCGACGAGCCGTCGGCGGGTCTGGATCCGATCAACACGGCGGAACTGGAGGCGCTGATCCGGGAAATCAACATCGGGCTCGGCACGACCATCATCATCGTCAGCCACCAGGTCGAACTGGTCCTGCGGCTGGCCGACCGGATCATGCTCATCGACCGGGCGGCGAAGGGGATCATTGCGACGGGTACGCCGGCAGAGCTCCGGGTCTCGGCGACCGATCCGCGGGTGAGGGATTTTCTGTTCCGGCCGGGCGGGGTGCCGGAGGAGGGGTGAGCGCAATGGCAAAGAGACAGTCCCGGTTCATGGTTGGCCTGTTTGTCATCGTGGGGGTCCTGATCGGCGTGTCGGTCATTGTCTGGCTGGGGGCGGCCAGGTATTTCCAGAAGGGGGCCCGCTACGTGACCTATTTCGACGAGTCGGTCCAGGGATTGCAGGTTGACTCCCGGGTCAAATACCGGGGTGTGGACGTGGGGTCCGTCGAGCGGATCGGGGTTGCGCCGGATCAGCGGCTGGTGGAGGTGATGGTCAAGATCGATCTGCAGGGCGATATCGAGCGCAATACGGTGACGCAACTCAGGGCGGCGGGTATCACGGGGATAGTATTCGTCGAGCTTGACCGGCGGCAGCCCGACGACCCGGTCTTTCTCCCGCCGGCCGGGATGCCGACGGTCCATCCGGTGATCCCCTCGCAGCCTTCCCAGACCAAGCAGGTGCTTTCGGTCGTCGACCGGGTCATGGAGCACATCGCCCAGGTGGATCTTGCGGGGCTCTCCGATCAGCTCAAGCGGACCTCGCGGGCGCTGGAAAGCTTCTTTACCGGACGGGACGTGTCGAACACCGTCCAGAATCTCAACAGGACCACCGCGGCGCTGGATCGCATCCTGCAGCGCATGGACCGGGTTCTGGCCGAGGAGAGGGCGGACGCCCTGATCACGGCGGTGGAACGGGGGATCGGCGAGGCCCGGCAGGGGATTGACGAAGCCCGGAAGGGGATCGGCGAGGCCAGGCAAGGGATTGGCGAAGCCAGGGAGGGGGTCGGCGAGACCAGGCAGGGGATCAGTGAAACCAGGGAAGGGATTTCCGAGGTACGGACGCTGATTGCCGCCGTCCGCAGGCAAATCGAGGACCTGAAAACGGCGGAAATATCAAGCCGGTCGATCCAGCTGATCGAGAAAATGGACCGCCGGTCGAAAGAGGTCGCCACCGATATCGAAGCCACGGCCGATGATATCCGCCAGGCGGTGGAGAGCCTTCGGACGCTCATCGAGAACCTCAAGGAGAATCCGTCCGACCTGCTCTTCAGCCGTCCGATTCGCGACGATCGGGAAAGGAGGGGGAGATGACGCCATGGGGATGCATGTGATAGCCATCGTGCTGATCGGTTTTCTGTCCGGCTGTCTCGGGGGAACGCAGCCGCCGCCCCTGGTCAGGCATTACTCGCTCGAATACCCGCCGCCCCGGGTGGAGCATCTGTACCGGACGGAGGCGCTGCTCAAGGTGGAGCGGTTTTCCGTAGATCGCCTCTACACCGGTCCGGCGATGCTGTACCGGAAAGGGGATTTCAGCCGGGACGCCTACCATGAACAGCGCTGGCGGGTGAGCCCGGGGGACATGGTCACCGATTTCCTCAGGCGCGATATCCGCCATGCGGGCCTTTTCAGGGCCGTCCTGGCGGCACGCGATGTGGAGGAAACCCGTTTCCTGCTGGAGGGCGGCGTTGAGGAATTTCTCGAGGTGGACGAGGAGAATAACCGAAAGGCCCTCCTGGTTGCCACGGTCACGCTCCTGGACCTCTCCTTCAGGGATGCCCCCCGCCGGGTGGTTTTTCAGAAGACCTATCGCAGCGAGGCGCCCTTCGCGCGCGGCGGGGCGGCAGGCCTTCCGGAGGCCATGAGCCGGGCCATGTCGCGCTTCTCGGCGCAGGTCATAGCGGATCTCGGGGACGCCCTGAAGCGATTGACATCGCATTAGGCGCTGCGGCCTTGCCGTTTCTTGTCCGTGCGACACGCAGGGACCGGGAGTGAATCCCTCCGGCGGCCCGTGCGGTCATGAGGGGCGCGCGGCCAAAGAAAGAAGGCGACCCTGCCGGAGTCAGCCATGCTCCGCGCAAAGGGAGTGTCACACCCGGGCGCCCGCGGCGCGCCTTCCGGCGGTTCCGCCGGACGCCCGCCGTCACTTGATGCACACCCGTCTCACCTGCCTGAAGTCGGTCAAGCCCTCGATCGCCTTGCCGATGCCATCCTGCATCAGGGTCGTCATGCCTTCCTCCATCGCCCGGTCCCTGATCGCTTCCACCGTCTGGCGCTGCTGGATCAGCCGCTTGATCGGATCCGTCGCGACGATCAGTTCCTGGATGCCCATTCGACCCCTGTATCCGGTCCCTTCGCAGGCCGCGCACCCCTTCGGCCGGTGGAGCCGGAAGTTGTCGTCGTAGCGGAGGTTCAGCTTCCGGAAGGGGGCCTCTCCGCAATCCCCGGCCAGCTCCTCGAATTCCTGGCGGTCGGGGTGGTAGGGCTCCCGGCACTTCACACAGAGGGTCCGCACGAGGCGCTGGGCGAGGATGCCCAGGAGGGCATCGGCGAAATGGAAGGGATCGATCCCCATGTCGAGCAGGCGGACGATCGTTTCCGGGGCGCTGTTCGTGTGGAGCGTGCTCAGGACGAGATGGCCGGTCAGGGACGCCTCGACGGCGGTTTTGGCCGTCTCGTAATCCCGCATCTCGCCCACCATGATCACGTCGGGGTCCGCCCGGAGGAAGGCGCGCATGGCGGCGGCAAAGCCGAAGCCGATCTTCGGATTCACCTGGACCTGGCGCAGCCCGTGCTGGGTGATTTCCACAGGGTCCTCCGCCGTCCAGATTTTCCGGTCAGGTTTGTTGATTTCGCGCAGGGCGGCGTGCAGGGTGGTCGTCTTGCCCGATCCGGTGGGACCCGCCACGAGGATCATGCCATAGGGCTTCTCCAGGATGGCGCGCAGCGTCTGTTCGTTGCGCTTCGACAGCCCCACGGCGCCAAGGGGGCGTGTCTCGCCGCCCCGGGCCAGAATCCGCATCACCACATCCTCCACCCCCCCCTGGGTCGGGCCGGGGGCCACGCGCAATTCGATCTCCCCCCCGCCCGGTTTCCTGAACCGGATCTTGCCGTCCTGGGGAAGGCGCCGGACGGTGATGTCGAGGTTCGCCATGATCTTGATGCGGGAGACGACCGCCGCCCGGTAGGCGTTCGGGAGGGTCCGGTGGAGCCCGCAGTCGCCGTCGATGCGGTAACGGACCTCCACATTCTTCTTGTCCACGTTGGGTTCGATGTGGATATCGGAGGCGCATTTGGCGTGGGCGTCGAGGATGATCTTGTTGACCAGCTGCATGATGACGCTGTCCGATTCCGTCACGGTGCCCTCGTCCTCTTCCCGCGTCTCCTGGTCGATGGCCAGACGTCCGAGGATGTCGGTGAGGGTGGGTTCATCGCCGGACGGCGGGAAGAAACGGTTGATGTACCGGATGATGTCTTCCGGAAGGGCTACATCGTAGCGGATGGATTTCGTCTTGAGCAGGTGCTCGATCATGTCCCGTTTGATGAGGTTGTTCGGATCATCGACGATGACGCGGATGACGTCGTCCCTGCGCTCCAGGGGAACCCACAGCTCCCGGCGGAGGTACTCCTTCGGCAGGCCGCCGAGCAGGCTGCCCGGCACGGGAGTGTCATCGGAGTAATCGACGAAGGTGCAGTGGTAGAACGCTTCGAAGGCGCGCGCGAGGTCCTCGCGGGAGATCCTGTATGCGCTCATCAGGACATGCTCGACGCTCCGATTCGCCTGAAGGGCGT
>JBFMBA010000404.1:0-7950 GCA_040755475.1 Thermodesulfobacteriota bacterium | reverse complement strand
GCCGGCCCGGCCTTCCCCTGCTTGGCCATCGCATAGCCGTCCATGGCCGTCGGGACGGAAGAGGCCTCTCCGGGGATGTTGACGACGATCGCCGTCGTCGATCCGCCGTACATGGCGCCGTAATAGATGGCCGCCATCATGATGATCGCCGATGTGGGGGGCAGGACAGTCGTCAGCGGGAGCAGGATGGCGATTCCGGAGACCGGCCCGATGCCGGGCAGAACCCCGACCAGCGTCCCGATGAAACAGCCCACCAGGGCCCAGAACAGATTCTGTAAGGTCAGGGCGGTGGCAAACCCCTGGAGGAGATAGTCGAAGGAAAAACCCATGTCACCCCCCTACTCAAAGAGAAAGCCAGCGGGGAAGGAAAGCCCCAGAAGGCGGATGAACAGTACATAGGAAACGGCGGCGGTGATCAGGCTGATCGCCAGTGCCATCAGCCACTTCGACCGGTTCAGATACCAGATCGAAAAAGCGACATAGAGGAACGTGGCGAGCGGGAGGCCCAGGCGATTCATCAAAGCGATGTACCCTGCCAGACTCGCCAGCATGACCAGGATCGTCCGGGCCCCCTGCCCGTCGGGCCATCGGATCGCGAGATCCGCCGCCCGAACGCTCCAGGCCTTGATGGCAAGTCCGCTTCCGCACAACAGGAGCAGGATGCCGACCACCATGGGAAATGTCCGGGGCGGCAGGCGATGCGCGGCGCCCCCCGTGATGTACATCGACATGTAGATGATGAAAAGGCCGAACAGGGCGATGAAACACCCGACGGTGATATCGGCCGCTCTTTGTGTTTTCACAACCACCTCCCGGAACACTGAGTTTCTCAGAAAGACGATGCCTCCTGAGATTCGAACCCGCTTTTCGCGCCAGACCGACGACGGTCCCCCCGTCTCGACAGGACGGACAAAAATGATCCTCGGGCTGACGTAGCTTGTTAACGATAGCAAGGATGATGCCAACGGCCAAAGGCCGTCCTATTGGCCCCTGCGGCGCATGATTCCTTGCATTGCAACGTCAATTGTTTTATTTTGTCGCAATTCGTTTCATTCTGATCGAGGAGGTATCCATGCCGTCCATCGCTTTCCTGGCGCCCGATGAGGAGATGCTGACCATCGCACGAACCACGCTTGCCGAGAGCCATCCCGATATCCTGCTCGAACAGGGGCTGCTGAGCGCCGGTGTCCGCAAAGCCCGGCAACTGGCCCGGGAAGGGGTGGAAATCGTCATCACCCGCGGGGGCACCGCGGACGCCGTCAGAGATGCCCAACTGGGCCTGACGGTAGTGGATGTGCCCATCACGGGACTGGAGATGATCCGCGCCCTGGAGGAAGCCAGGCGTCACGGGCGCCATATTGCCGTCATCGCCTTTCCCATGATGATCATGGGCATCGAATGCCTGGGGCCGATCCTCGACATCGACTTGCGATGCTACCCCATCCGCAGCGAATTCAAGGTTGAAGAAGCCGTGAATGAGGCCATCGAGGAAGGGGCGGACGCCATCATCGGCGGTGTCATCGCCATGCAGACCAGCCGGAAGCGTCAGCACCCCTTTGTGATGATCCGCAGCGGCGCCGAGGGGATTACCCAGGCCATCCTCGAGGCGAAGCGCATCGCCGAAGCCAGGCGGCTCGAAAGGGTCAAAAGCACCCTGTTCCAGACGGTCCTGGACTACGCCTACGAGGGGATCGTCTCCATCGACCACAACCGCGAGGTCGTCACATTCAACCCGGAAGCGGAACGGATCACCCGAATCGACAGGAAACGGGCAATGGGCCAGAAGATTCAGGAGACCCTGCCTCAGTTGAAACTCGACAGCCTGCTGGCGACGGGGAAGAACGAGCTCGGCCAGGTCATCGACATCGGAAAGATCCAGATCCTCTGCAACAAGGTGCCCATCCGGGTGCAGGGAACCACGATCGGCGCCGTTGCGACCTTTCAGGATACCGGGAAGATTCAGCAGTGGGAGGCCAACATCCGCAAGAAGACCTATGCGGAAGAGCATACCGCCGTCTACACCTTTTCGGACATCATCGGTTCCAGCCGCCAGATGCGGCACTGCGTGGCCGTGGCCGGGCAGTTCGCGGCGGCGGACGCCTCCATCCTGATCTCAGGGGAAACGGGCACCGGAAAGGAGCTCTTCTCGCAGAGCATCCACAACGCGAGCGAACGGGGCCACCAGCCCTTCGTCGCGATCAACTGCGCCGCCCTGCCCGCGCAGATTCTGGAGAGCGAGCTCTTCGGATATGTTGGCGGTGCGTTCACAGGGGCGAGCCAGAAGGGAAAACCGGGGCTCCTGGAGATCGCCCACCGGGGGACACTGCTCCTGGACGAAATCGCCGAGATGGACTACTCCCTGCAGAGCAAGCTGCTCAGGGTCATCCAGGAGCGGAAGGTGATGCGCCTCGGCAGCGACCGGGTTCTCCCTGTCGATATCCGTCTGATTGCCGCCACCAACAAGAATCTGAAGTCGCTCGTCGGCGCCAACCGGTTCCGGGCCGACCTCTACTACCGGCTCAACGTGCTGCGCCTCCATCTACCGCCGCTTCGCGAACGGCCGGAGGATATCGAAACGTTTGCGCAGACCTTTCTCGAAAAACAGGCCGCACAGCGCAACCGCCGCCTCCGTTTCAGCCGGGCGGCCATGGACCTGCTGATCCGGCACCCCTGGCCCGGCAACGTCCGCGAACTTCAGAACACGATCGAACGGATCGTGGCTTTCTGCCGGCAGGAGATCATCCGGGCGGATATGGTCCTGCAGATGATGCAGGAGGACGACCTATCGGAACCTTTTTCGGCAGGCGCCGGCGCCGCAGGGATGGCGGCGATCCGTCAGGCCCTGACCGACGCGCGCGGCAGAAGAGCCGAGGCGTCGAAAATCCTCGGCATCAGCCGGTCGACGCTCTGGCGCAGGTTGAAAAGCCACGGCATATGAAGCATTTTTGAAATGCGGGCGGCCCATCATCGAGCGTTGTCGCCATTTTCCCCATATTTGACCAGGCCGGCATTTTGTGTTTGTTGGCGACAAATACCGAATCGCTGAAAACCCGATTTTACTGATTTTATGGTGCATTCTTCTGTTCATTTTTCCTCAAACAAGGTAACATGACCGAACCGCGATGAAACAATACGGCATATCGACTGCCGGCAACCAAAACAGGACGGGTGATGACATGTCCGCAAATTACGACCCGATCGGATCGAGCGGCGCCGCGAATCCGGTCAATATCGCCGACACCAGCATCGGCTATCGCCTTTTCGGAAACGGCTATCCACTTCTGATGATCATGGGTTACGGCAGCACCATGAACCTGTGGGAACCCCGCCTCATCGATACACTCGCCTCCCGGTTCAGGGTGATCATTTTCGACAACCGCGGCATGGGCAGCTCCGGGGCGGGAACACAAGCCTTCTCCATCGAGCAGTTCAGCGAAGACACCTGCGGGCTCATGGATGCGCTCGGCATAGAGCGGGCGCACGTGCTGGGATGGTCCATGGGTTCGCTGATCGCGCAGGAACTGGCTCTCCGCCATCCATCGAAGGTCAACAAGCTGGTTCTGTACGCCGCCCACTGCGATGCCGGGATGTTCCCTCCAAGCCCCGACCTGATCAGGCAGCTGACCGATACGACAGGAACCCCCGAGGAGCGGGGCATGCGATACATCGGCGCGCTCTTCTCCGACCCATGGCTTCAGAATCACGGCGGGCGCATCGGTGAGATCTTCTTTCGGCCCATGGGAAACATCCCCGAAGAAAGCGTGGGCCGGCAGGCCATGGCGATCGATGCCTGGAAAGGCGCGACGGACCGCCTGGGCGGCATTCGCAGCCCCGCACTGCTCATCGCCGGCACGGAAGACCGTCTGGTCGTTCCCCAAAACGCACGCTTTTTGTGCGACCATATGCCCGATGCAAAGCTGGCCTTGATCGAAAACGGCGGCCACGGGCTGATGTTCCAGTATCCGGATCTGTTCTGCCGGAAGGTGCTCGGTTTCCTCGGACAAAGTTAATTTTTTCTTGACATTCAGAGTGTAATACTGTCTACCTGTATTACAGTAATACAGATGAGTCTTTCTTACTGCTCTCAAACACGAGGACCGGGGGATGCCGGACGCAGAAGGAAAAATCTTCCCTATTCAACGGGAAACCGTTGTCGATCAACTCGTTAGAAACATTGAAAAGGAGATCTTCTCGGGGAAGCGGCCCCAGAAATCCAAAATCAGCGAGATCGGCATTGCCGCTGAATTCGGCGTGAGCAGAGTCCCTGCGCGTGAGGCCCTGCAGCGCCTGGAAAAGATGAACCTGGTGAGAAAAACACGATCCGGCCGGGAGGTCGCACAATTCAGCCGGGACGAGTTCAAGCACATCTACGAACTGAAAAACGTCGTCGAAGCCTTTGGCGCCATGAAGGGGGCCTTGCATGCCCGTTCGGAGGACATACGGCATATTGAGAAAATCATAGCCAGGATGGCCGAAGCGATCGATCGCGGCGACACGGACCATCTTCTGCGGTTGAACCATGCATTTCACGATGCCATGGTTTTTTGCTGCGCCAACCCGAAAGTCATCGAAACCTTCTCCTCCCTGGCTCAGCAGGTTCGGTGGGCCGTGCCGATTTCCCTGCGGGTCGGTGGACGACCCGTGATGGGTTATCGGGAGCATGTGGAAATATTCGATGCCTTTCGCAAAAAGGAAGCGGAAAAAGTCCGGTTGCTGCTCGAGAAACACTCCAACTGCAACATGACGCGCATCCTCGAAGAGATGGAACGGAAGAAGCAGTAGCACGGGTGGATTCATGTCACCCGTGGAATGATGGAGGGTTACACCAGCGAAATCGGAGACGCTATGGATGAGGCACCTTTACAGTTTCACGTCGTGATCACGGGCGATGCCATCGCCGCAGAGGCCCTGGAAATCCTGTCGGACGGATGCCGGGTTGTTTTCACCGGACCCTACCCGTCACCGGAGGCTCTGGCGCGCACCATGGGCAGCGAGCAGGCCGACGCCCTTCTGATACGGACCGGGAAAGCGACGGCGGAAGTGGTGAAAGCCTCTCCCCGCCTGAGGGTCATCGCGAAACACGGGGTCGGCTATGACAACATCGATACCCGGACCGCCACCGAGCTGCGCATTCCGGTCCTGATTTCCGCCACGGCAAACTATCAGTCCGTAGCGGAGCACGCGCTGGGGCTCATGCTCTCTTTGGCCAAGCAGATCCCCTGGCTGGATAGCAGGATGCGTCAGGGCCTTTGGGATAAGACCACCTTCCGGGGCGATGAGTTATTCCGCAAGACCCTGGGTCTGGTGGGATTCGGCCGGATCGGACGGCGCGTCTCTGAACTGGTCGCCCCCCTGGAGATGAACGTCCTGGCATATGAGCCATTTCTCCCAGATCACCTTTTCCCGCCGACCGTCACCCGCGTTGCGCGACTCGAAGACCTGCTGCAGGCAGCCGATATCGTGAGTATCCATAGTCCCCTAACCGCACAGACGCGGCACCTCATCGACGCACCTCAACTGGAAATGATGAAAAGGACAGCCTGGCTGATCAACACGGCCAGGGGCGGGATCGTAAACGAAGCGGCCTTGATCGCCGCTCTGCGGGAAGGGAAAATCGCGGCGGCGGGACTGGACACGTTCCAGACGGAGCCCCCCGAAGACGTTTGTCGCCTCGCTGAAGCGGGACGGGTGGTCCTGACACCCCACACGGGTGCTGCAACCCGGGAGGCTTTCACCCGGATGGGCGTCGAAGCGGCCCAAAATGTCATGACGGTGTTGACAACGGGGAAACCGGACCGGGATTACCTGGTGAATCCGGAAATTCTGACCGGGTGATACCGGGACGGGCCGGACCCGGTCGGGAGAATGACGGAAGCGGGGCGGGACCCGCAGCGACGACCGGACGCAATGCCTTTTGGCGCAGGAGGGAGATATGAAAAGGATTCACCAGGGGGCGGCCGTTTTGTTCATCGTCTTTTCCATCCTGGTTGTCTGGGAGTCCTGGAACCTTGAATATTACACCACGCTGGGGCCGGGCCCCGGATTCTTTCCCCTGTGGCTGGGCGGCATCATGGGAGCGCTCTCCCTGACTTGGCTGTTGCAGGTATCAAGGGGGAGGGGGTTCCTCAGGGGTGGTGCCTTTCTTCCCGAACGGACAGGTACGGTGCGTCTCCTGTCGGTGCTCTTCGCCATGGTTGCAGCCACGCTGCTGATGGATCTTCTCGGTTATCAGCTGCCCATGTTCTTGCTGCTGGTTTTTCTCCTGTGGATTCCCGGGGGACAGAGCATCTGGCTGACGCTGGTCATCGCCACGCTGGGCAGCGTCGGGGTCAACTACGTCTTTGGAAACTACCTGGAAGTGCAGCTTCCCAAGGCGGCAGTGCCGTTTCTTGCCGGTCTGGGCATGTAAGGGAGGGTCGTATGGGTGCGTTCGAGAATCTCATGATGGGCTTTACGGTTGCCCTTCAGCCCGAAAATCTGATCTTTGCCTTCCTGGGATCGGTGCTGGGAACGATGATCGGTGTGCTGCCCGGCATAGGCCCGGTGGCAGGGGTGGCCATGCTCATCCCGCTGACGTTCCAGATGAGCCCCACGGGCGCCATCATCATGCTGACCGCGCTCTTCTATGGAACGCAGTATGGCGGAACGATCACGAGCGTTCTCCTGAATGTGCCGGGTGAGGCCGCTTCCGCCATCACCTGCCTGGACGGCTATGCAATGGCCAAGCAGGGGCGGGGAGGCGTTGCGCTCTCCATGGCGGCCGTCGGCTCCTTCATCGGCGGCACGATCGCCACGATCGCCCTGGTCCTGGCGGCGGGCCCCCTCACCCGCATGGCGCTTCAGTTCGGTCCGGTGGAATTCTTCGCCCTGATCACGCTCGGTCTTTCCCTGCTCATGGGTTTGGCGGGCAAATCGATGATCAAAGCGCTGATGATGGGCATCTTCGGACTGATTCTGGCCATGGTCGGCATGGACCCCGTGCGGGGACTTCCCCGTTTCACCTTTGGGCGGATGGAATTCATGGACGGGATCGGCTTCGTGCCGGTCATCATGGGCCTGTTCGGACTGGGCGAGATACTGGCCAATGCGGAAACCAAACTGGCCCAGATCTCCCTGGCCAAAATGAGCTCCCTCGTACCCGGCAAAAGGGATATCAAGCGCTCCGTGGGGCCTATTCTGCGCGGCAGCCTCATCGGCACGCTCCTGGGGCTCATTCCGGGGATGACCGGCTCCGCCTCGTCGTTCCTTTCCTACATCGCCGAGAAGAAGGTTTCCAGGGAACCGGACCGGTTCGGCACCGGCATGATCGAGGGGGTGGCGGGTCCTGAGACCGCCAACAACGCCCACGCCAACGGGGCGCTCATCCCCCTGTTCACCCTCGGCATCCCGGCTTCCCCCACCGTCGCCGTGATCATGGGCGCTTTCATGATGCACGGGCTGATCCCCGGTCCGTTTCTCTTCAAGGAGCATGCCGAGGTCGCTTGGGGCGTGATCGCCAGTTTCTACATCGGCAATGTGATGCTACTCGTTCTCAACTTGCCGCTCATCGGCATCTGGGTCAAGATCCTGAGGATCCCCTACGGCCTCCTGTTCGGGGTGATCGTGACCTTCATGATGGTGGGCGCCTACAGCGTGGACAACAGCACGTTCGGCATCCTGGTCATGATCCTGTTCGGGGTGATCGGCTACCTCCTTCGGAAGTTCGATTTTCCCCTGGCTCCCGCCGTCCTGACCCTCATCCTCGGTCCGCTGATGGAGCACTCCCTGCGCACCTCGCTGGACATGTCCCAGGGAGATTTCGGCATATTCCTGGAGAGCCCCATCGCGGTCGTCCTGCTGTCAATGGCGGCTTTGATTCTGATCGCACCCGCCTTCCGAATCTTCCGGAAAAAGAAGGATCTCCTCTCCGGGGAGGAAGGGGTATAGTGGTTAACCTCAATAAAAGATCAA
>JBFMBA010000403.1:0-4705 GCA_040755475.1 Thermodesulfobacteriota bacterium | reverse complement strand
AAATTTGATCTCAAGGAGGTGGATGAACCGAACCTCCAGAAAGAGGTCTTTCCCTACGATGAGATCTGCCGGATCGATTTCGACCACCGGGTCGTTTCGATCAATCCCGCAGAGGACATGTTCATCACCGACACGACCTTCCGCGACGGGCAGCAGGCGAGGCCACCCTACACCGTGGAGCAGATCGTGGACCTCTATGCGCTCATGAGCCGCCTGGGCGGCCCCAACGGCGTTATCCGCCAGTCGGAGTTCTTTCTCTACAGCGCCAAGGACCGGGAAGCGGTGGAGCGGTGCCGCGACCTCGGACTGCGCTATCCGGAAATCACGGGCTGGATCCGGGCCAGCGCCGATGATGTCCCGCTGGTGAAGGCGGCGGGACTGAAGGAAACCGGCATTCTCACCTCCGTTTCCGATTACCATATTTTCCTGAAGCTCGGCATGACGCGCCGCACGGCTCTGGATGAGTATCTTGCCATCGTCCGCTCCATCCTCGCCGAAGGGATCATCCCGCGCTGCCACTTCGAAGATATTACCCGGGCCGACATCTACGGCTTCTGCATCCCCTTTGCCATCGGGCTGATGAAACTCCGTTCGGAGAGCGGCATCGACATCAAGATCCGGCTCTGCGACACCATGGGGTACGGCGTCACCTATCCGGGCGCGGCCCTGCCGCGCAGCGTGGACAAGCTGGTCCGGTCCTTCATCGAGGATGCGGGGGTTCCCGGCCATCTTCTGGAATGGCACGGCCATAACGATTTCCATAAGGCGCTGATCAACGCGACCACCGCCTGGCTGTACGGCTGCAGCGCCGCCAACACGACGCTTCTGGGTCTGGGCGAACGGACGGGGAATCCCCCCATGGAGGGTCTCATCATCGAGTACATCAGCCTGCGGGGCGCGTCGAACGGGATCGATACGACGGCGATCACCGACATCGCGCGGTATTACGAGAATGAGATCGGCTTCCGGATCCCGCCGAATCTGCCCTTTGTGGGTGCGGACTTCAACGTGACCCGGGCCGGGGTTCACGTGGACGGCCTGATCAAATGCGAAGAAATCTACAACATCTTCGATACGACCACCCTTTTGAAACGGCCGATCATCCCCATGATCACCGACAAGTCGGGCAAGGCGGGAATCGCCTTCTGGATCAACGCCCAGCTCGGGCTCACGGGGGAAAAGGCGATCGACAAGCGCCATCCGGGCGTGTCACGGATCAACAAGTGGATCGCCGAGCAGTACGATGGCGGCCGGATGACGAGCATATCCAACGAGGAGATGGAAAAACGGGTGAGAAAGTATCTGCCCGAACTGTTCATGTCCGGTCTGGATCAGATCAAGTTCACGGCGGCACAGGCCGCCGTATCGGTCGTGAAGAAGGTCATCGACCATCCGGATATGAAGCTGATGAAACCGGATCTTCAGGAGCCGGTCATGCAGCAGTTCATCGAAGAAAACCCTTCCATCCAGTTCGCCTACGTGGTGGACATGAACGGTCGCAAGACGACCCGGAACATCACCAACATCGCCGACCGCGCCAAATACGAAAACTACGGCATCGGAACCGACCAGTCGGACCGCGAGTGGTTCATCAAACCCCTCCAGTCCGGAAAGATCCATGTGACCGAATTCTACATCTCAAAGATGACCGGTGCGCTCTGCATCAGCGTCTCCGCCCCGATCCTGGACGAGCGGGATGAGATGGTGGGGATCTTCGGCGTCGACATCAAATTCGAGGACTGGGTCAAGCGCGCCGAGGATATCGCCGAAGCGACACAGATCGCCCTCCGGGGGGAGTATGAGGCCAAATCCCGATCGGACCGCTGGCTGTAGGATCGGTTCACTGCCCGTCGATGAGCCACTGGTCGTAGGGGCGGTCCTTGGCCCTGGCCCGATAGGGCGATAATTCCTGGATGAACCGTGAGGGGCTCACGGCCAGATTGCCCAGCCCCCGCGCATAATCGGTGAGGGGATAGCAAAGGTAGAGCTGGTCCTTTGCACGCGTTGCGGCCACATAGAACAGACGGCGCTCCTCTTCCTCCCCGCCGGGCTCTTTCAGCGCCCGGGCGAGCGGCATCATCCCTTCGCTGCACCAGACGATGAACACCGTCGTCCATTCCAGCCCCTTGGCCTGGTGGATCGAGGAGAGCACGACACGGTCCGCGGAAGTCTCCTCCGGACGGGTCTCCTCGTTGATCCCCGTCAGAAGCGTCAGCTCGCTGAGGAATCCCTCCAGGGTGGAAAAACGGGACGAGAAGTTCGACAGCTGGAGGAGATCCTCCTCCCGGGAGGCGGCATCGGCATACCTTTCCCGGAGGTGCTCGCGATACCCCTTTTCCAGCACGATATCGATCAGCGCCGGCGGGCTCGCGGTACCGGCATCCTGAAGAAGCCCCAGGGTTTCCCCAAACCGCACAAGACCCGGATGGGCACCCTTTCCGGCACAGCGCGCAAACCCTTCCGTCATGACCGCCGCATGGGGTTGGGAACAGGCGGCGACATAGCGCCAGACCTTTTCCGCGGTGGACTTGCCCACCTTTGCATAGAGACCCAGCACACGCCTCCAGGCGATCTCGTCCCGGGGATTGAGAAGAATCCGCAGATAGCCCGTCACATCCTTGACATGGGCCTGTTCGAAGAAGCGGATGCCGGACCGGATTTCAAAGGGAATCCCCCGGCGCGTCAGCTCCATCTGAATCTCCATGGAGTGAAAATGGGCGCGGTAGAGAACGGCCATCCCCCCCAGCGGGATGCCGCTGCGCTCGAGTTCCAGAATCCGCTGGGCCACGAAATCCGCCTGCTGCAGGACGTTTCTGGCGGGTATGAGGACGGGGCGTATCCCCTGCTCCCGGACCGCCCGCAGGGTTTTCTGAAACTGGTTTTCGTTGTTGGTGATGCTCAGGTTGGCCAGATGGAGGATTTCGGGCGTGCTCCGATAGTTCGTCTCCAGTTTGAAGATCCGGCAGTCGGGATAGCGCTCGGGAAAGCGGATGATATTTTCGAAATTCGCCCCCCGGAAGGAGTAGATGCTCTGTGAATCGTCGCCCACCACCATCAGGTTGCGGTGCCCGGAGGCGAGCAGATCCATGATGTCCGCCTGGAGCCGGTTCGTGTCCTGGTACTCGTCCACCAGAATCTGGACAAAACGTCCGGCATAGGCCTCCCGCACATCCGGGAAGGTCAGAAGAAGCGCTCGCCAATTGAAGAGCAGGTCGTCGAAGTCCATCACGTCGAGCTCCCTTTTCCGGCGGCGGTAGCGGGCGGCCACCGCGGCAATCTCCTCGGCACGGTGCGAAAAGAAGGGATATCGCGAGGGGATCACCTCCGGCAGGGGGACCTCCGTATTGAGAGCCAGGCTGATCATGTCTCCGATGACGTCCCCCCGGGGGAATTTCTCCGCCTTTGCATCGATACCCTCCTCGACGATGCAGGTATTGAGCAGTTGCCGCGCGTCTTCGCTGTCGATGATCGAAAAGCGGCGCGTGTAACCCAGGCGGTCCGCATGGGACCGGAGCGTCAGGTGGGCGCAGTGGTGAAAGGTCCCCCCCCAGAGCCCGCCCACCAGCCGGCCGATCAGGTCCTCCACCCTGGCGAGCATGGACCGGGCGGCCTTGTTCGTGAACGTGGCAAGAAGGATCCGCTCCGGCGGTACGCCCCGCTCCATGAGTCGGGCGACCCGGTACGTGAGGGTCCGAGTCTTTCCGCTGCCGGCTCCGGCGATGACCAGAAGCGGGCCGCCCTCTTCCAGCACCACGCAGAGCTGTTCCGGGTTCAATTCCTTTTCATAATCGATCATTGACGTCTGCCGTGCTATGATTCATCTGCCCCTGATCACTTGCCCCTTGGAGCCGGGGGGACTATAAGGTATAATGCCCGACCGGTCAAGACCGTCCCGGCCGGGGCCTTCTTCCCGGACCGGTGTGCAACCCGCAAACCCCGCTCTGAACGAAGAAATGATGTTCCAAAGGCAGGAGACCCCGATGGATGAACAGACAATAGGGCCGGTCCGTTTCCTTCCCGGCGAAAACAGGGGACGCTACCCCTACTGCAATTCGCTCTACGTGGAGGGGGCGGGCATCCTCATCGATCCCGCTTCGGACCGGGAAAGGCTGATCCGGCTGCGGGTCGAGCGGGACGTGAAGATGGTCTGGCTGAGCCACTGGCATGAGGACCACTTCATGCACCTGGATCTTTTCGACGACCTTCCCCTCTGGATTTCCCCTCTCGATGCGCCGCCGCTGGCGGACATGGCGACCTTTCTCGAATGGTACGGATTCTCGGATGAGGAGCGGGCATTCTGGAAACCGGTCATGACCGAGCAGTTTCATTTTCGCCCGCGGCGACCCGCGGGCCATCTGATGGGCGGTGAGCGGATCACGGTCGGGCCGGTCACCATAGACCTGATCGCCACCCCCGGCCACACCCCCGGCCACCTGGCCTTTTACTTCCCGGAATGTGCCCTCCTGTTCGCCGGCGATTACGACCTGACACGGTTCGGGCCCTGGTACGGCGACCTGTATTCCAGCATCGACCAAACGCGTGCCTCCATCGATCTGCTTCGGAACATTCCCGCGGCGATCGTCACGACGGCGCATGAAACGGGACTCTTCTTCGAGCCTTCGGAGGCGCTCTGGCGCAGTTACGGCCAGGTCATCACAGAGAGGGAAGCGAAGCTCCTTGCCCTCCTCGATGAACCGGCAACCCT
>JBFMBA010000402.1:935-2136 GCA_040755475.1 Thermodesulfobacteriota bacterium | reverse complement strand
GGCTGCCCATTGATTTTTTCTTCCGCTCCCTGGCGGATGACCGGCAAAGCCGGAGCATCGGCGTGATCCTCTCGGGCATGGGCTCCGACGGCACGCTGGGGCTTCGTGCCGTAAAGGAAAAGGCCGGGGTGGCTTTCGTCCAGGATCCCTCCTCGGCCAAATTCGACGGCATGCCCCGCAGCGCCATTGACGCCGGGCTGGCCGATGTCGTCGCCCGGGTGGAGGACCTGCCCGGCAGGATCATCTCCTATCTCAAACAGATCCGCCTGATCGCCCGTCATGAGTCGCCCCTCGAGGGAAAGACGGAGAGTGCGCTGGAGAAGATCTTCATCCTCCTTCGGACACAGACGGGCCACGATTTTTCCCTGTACAAGAAAAGCACGATATACCGCCGTGTCGAGCGGCGCATGGGGCTCCACCGGATTGAGCGGATCGCGGCCTACATCCGCTACATGCAGGAGAATCCCCAGGAAACGGAACTTCTGTTCAAGGAGCTGTTGATCGGCGTGACCGGCTTTTTCCGCGATCCAACCGCATGGGAGCAGCTGAAGCATAAAGCGATACCGGAACTTCTGGCAGCCTACCCGGCGGGCGGGGCGCTGCGCGCCTGGACGCCCGGCTGCTCCACTGGAGAGGAGGCCTATTCCCTTGCCATACTCTTCAGGGACGCCCTCGAGCAGTTGAAGCCCACCGCTGTCTTTACGCTCCAGATCTTTGCCACCGACCTGGACAGGGACGCCATCGACAGGGCCCGAACGGGGGTCTATCCGGCCAATATATCCTCCGACGTGACACCCGAGCGGCTGCGCCGTTTCTTCTCCCAGGAGGATCAGCACTATCGTGTGGGCAAGGAGATCCGTAAAATGGTCACTTTTGCCCCCCAGAATGTCCTGATGGACCCTCCCTTCACAAAGCTCGACCTCCTGATCTGCCGGAATCTCCTCATTTACCTGACGCCGGAACTCCAGAAACGGCTCATGCAGATATTCCATTACAGCCTGAATCCCCGGGGTATCCTGTTTTTAGGAAACGCCGAGACGATCGGCACCTTTACCGATCTTTTTACCCTGCTCGACGGCAAGTCGCGGATCTACCGACGGCTCGAGTCCACCCGGGCGATGGAAATCCTCAGGTACCCCATCGACCACACCCCTGCCGGACCGGTCGAACCACCGCCCCCCGGCGCGGAAAAGCCCGCCCT
>JBFMBA010000402.1:0-925 GCA_040755475.1 Thermodesulfobacteriota bacterium | reverse complement strand
AACCTTCAGTCGATGATGGAGCAGCTGCTTCTGTCGCACTATGCCCCGGCGGCCGCGCTGACCAACGACAGGGGCGACATCCTCTACATCAGCGGACGGACGGGCCGGTACCTCGAGCCGGCGGCCGGGAAGGCCAACTGGAACCTCTTCGTCATGGCCCGCGAAGGGCTCCGCTATGAGCTCGACGCCGCGTTCCAAAGAGCGAGCCAGCACAAGGGCGCGATCACCGTCAGGAACGTGCAAGTCAGGACCAACGGCGGAACGCAGGCGGTGGACATCGTCATTGAGGCCATCGAAGAGCCGAAGGCCCTTCGGGGAATGATACTCACCGTCTTCAAGGATGTATATACCCCCCCTGAAAGGAAAGCGCCGGGCAAGCCTCCCACGGCGGCCGCCCGCGGCAGCCATGAGGCGCTGCTCGAGCGGGAGCTCGAAGAGGCCCGCGCGAAGCTGCAGCGCACCCTCGAAGCGATGCAGAGCTCCCAGGAGGAGCTCAAATCGATGAACGAGGAACTGCAGTCCACCAACGAGGAGCTTCAGAGCACCAACGAAGAGCTGATCACCTCCAAGGAAGAGATACAGTCCATGAATGAGGAGCTGCAGACGGTCAACAACGAGCTCCAGGCGAAGGTGGCGGATCTGTCCCTCGTAAACAACGATATGAAAAACCTGCTCGACAGCACGGACATCGCGACGCTGTTTCTGGACGATGCGCTCAACGTGCGGCGTTTCACGAGCCGGACGACCAAAATCATCAAGCTGATCCCCGGCGACGTGGGCAGACCGATCACCGACATCGCCTCGGACCTGACTTACCCCGCGTTTGCAGAGGATGTGCGGGAGGTGCTGCGGACGCTGGTCTTTGCCGAAAAGCAGGTCGCCGCCTCCGACGGTCGGTGGTTCAGTGTGCGCATCATGCCCTACC
>JBFMBA010000401.1:0-3225 GCA_040755475.1 Thermodesulfobacteriota bacterium | reverse complement strand
CATTTCGCCGATAGTAAATATAGAAAATTCTTTCCTTACCCCTGGCTCCGTCCGAGTCGATGTAATAAACACCCGGATATTTCGTCTTGATTCGCTCTTGTCGCGGCACTGGATTCCTCCTTTCCGAAATTTTCCCCAGCAGTATCCCCAGCAGTCGACACAAATATACAGGTAAAAATAAGTATGTCAAGGGGAAAAGAAAAGTGCTTATATCATTGATATTTTATGGTATAGAAAAGAAGAGGTAAATGCCGGTATAAATAGAAAAATTATATTTACCGGCCTTTCACGCCGGTAACCGGGGTTCGACTCCCCGTGGGGACGCCAATCATATGAAGGGATGAACCCATCACGGTGAGTCCCTTTTTTTGTTTGTATCCCTGTGTATCCCCCTTCTCCAGAGAAAGAATCGACGTTCATGTCATTCCATGGCCGATGCGCGGCCGGTTTGCGGCCGTTCCGGTCTATTGCGATGGAGTACCTGTGAAAAGGCGGATTTCTTATTTATCCAATTTATCCAACAGCCGTTAACTCTTGAGCCTTGTCAATATCCTGATTTACGGCGGTTGCTACAGATACGGGTTTGCATCCGTCGACGGGACTGTGATATGGAAGGACCAGAAAATCCAGTTCCACCGGTCGGAGGCACGAAAAAAGCAAAACACGTGGTGGCTCCGCCGCGTGTTCACTTGTCGAACCCAAAACGATCAGGCGAGGAGGAGATCATGAAGAGACTGCGAAGCGGATGTTTGGCACTGGGGCTGGCAATGGCGCTGGGACTGTTCCTCACACAAGCCCAGGCGGCGGACAAGCCGAAGGACTATCCCAACAAACCGATCACGATCCAGGTGGGCTTCGGCGCGGGCGGAAGCAGCGATGTGGGGGTGCGCATCCTGGCCGAAGCGCTCAAAAAGGTCATCGGGCAGCCTGTCCTGGCGGAGAACAAGCCGGGCGCCGGCAGCCAGGTCATGCTGACCGACTTCAAGAACAACGCCAAGCCCGACGGCTACACCATGGCGCTGATCAACATCCCGCAGATCCAGACCATCGTCTTCGACGCCACCCGCAAGGCCCTGTTCACCATGAAGGACTTCCAGCCCGTGGCGAACCATGTCCAGGACCCCGGCGCCGTCCTGGTCCGCAAGGAGAGCCCCTACAAAACCCTGGAGGACCTGCTCAAAGACGCGAAGGCAAAACCGGGCCAGGTGAAGGTCTCCACGACGGGAATCGGGAGCGACGACCACCTGGCGGTGCTGGACGTGGAGCGCAGGGCCAACGTCCGGTTCAACACCATCCACCTCCAGGACACCCCGACGGCCCTCACGCGGGTCCTGGGAGGCCACACCGATGCGAACTTCGACAACATCGGCGGCTTCCTGCCCTCCGCCAAGTCCGGCGTCGCCAGAATCCTCGCGGTGATGATGGATCAGCGCTATCCGGACCTGCCCGATGTCCCCACCTTCAAGGAGCGGGGCATCGACATCGTCTCCTCCTCGACCCGCGGGTACGTGTTCCCCGCCGGCACCCCGATGGAGATCGTCCGGTACATGGAGCAGTCCATCAAGAAGGCAATGGCCGATCCCGAGCATGTCTCGCGGATGGAGCAGGCGGGGCTGACCCTGAAGTTCATGGGCATCGATGAGTTCGGCAAATTCCTGGAGAGCCAGAACGAGCGCGCCAAGCAACTGGTCGGCATGTACCGCAAATGAAACGCGTCGATCGGATCGTCTGGGGGGTGCTCCTGGTTTTTGGCGCCTTCGTCATCCGCGAGTCGCTGGAGCACCGGTACTACGGCAGCGACTTCGGACCGGGCCCCGGATTCTTTTCCTTCTGGCTGGGAATACTGCTCATGCTCCTGTCCCTTGCCCGGATCGTCCTGACCTGGCGACAGCCGGCAGCCCCCCTGCCGGCCGGGTTCATCCCCGGCGGAGCCGGCGTGCGGCGCATGCTCTCCATCATGGGCGCACTCACGGCATCGCTCCTGCTGATAAAGGTCCTGGGGTACAGCCTGACCATCCTGGCCTTCTCCATCTTCCTGCTGCGCACCCTGGGCGAGCGGCAGTCCTGGTGGCTCACGCTGACCCTGGCCGCCGCGTGCAGCTTCGGGACATTCTACCTGTTCCGGCTGATCCAGGTCATCCTGCCGAGGGGCGTCCTCGGCTTTATCTGAAGGAGGAACGCGTTTGGAGGCCATCTCGCATCTGATGACGGGTTTCGCGGCGGCCCTGTCCCCGATGAATCTCCTGTTTGCAACGATCGGCTGCATCCTGGGAACCCTGATCGGCGTCCTGCCGGGCCTGGGTCCCGCCGCCGGGACCGCGCTCCTGATCCCGATCACCTTCAAGCTCGAGCCCACGTCGGCCATCATCATGCTGGCGGCGATCTACTACGGGGCCATGTACGGGGGCACCATCACGTCGGTCCTGATCAACGTGCCGGGGGAGGCGGCCAGTGTCGTCACCTGCCTGGACGGCTACGAGATGGCCAAGCAGGGGCGTGCCGGGGCCGCCCTGGGCGTGGCGGCCATCGGGTCTTTCATCGGCGGTACGGTGGCCACCTTCGGGCTGGTCCTCGTGGCCCTGCCGCTGACCCGCTTCGCCCTGAAGTTCGGGCCCGCGGAGTACTTCTCGCTCCTGCTGGTCGGCCTTTCGCTGGTCATGGGGCTGGCGGGCAAATCCCTGTCCAAGGCCCTGGTGATGGCCATTGTCGGGCTGATCTTTTCCTTCGTCGGCGTGGACCCGGTCGAAGGGGCGCCGCGCTTCACCTTCGGGATCGCCCCCCTGATGGACGGCATCCGCTTCGTTCCGGTCGTCATGGGCTTCTTCGGTATCGGGGAGATCCTGATCAACGCGGAGAAATCCCTCAAGGGGGTCATGGCGCAGACCGGTAAGGTCGCCTCCTTCTTCCCGCGCCGCGACGAGCTGCGGATCAGCGTCATGTCGATCCTGCGCGGCACGGGGCTAGGCTTTTTCCTGGGGCTGATCCCGGGGACCAACTCGGCCGTCGCCTCCTTCATGTCCTACTCGATCGAGCGCAAGTTCTCCAGACACCCGGACCGGTTCGGCACGGGGGTGATCGAGGGCGTGGCGGCGCCGGAGACGGCCAACAACGCCTACGCCAACGCCGCCCTGATTCCGCTCTTCACGCTCGGCCTGCCGGGGTCGCCCACGATCGCCATCCTCATGGGGGCCCTGATCATGAACGGGCTGATGCCCGGGCCGCTCC
>JBFMBA010000400.1:0-3180 GCA_040755475.1 Thermodesulfobacteriota bacterium | reverse complement strand
CAGGGCGGCCTGAACGTGATCCATGGCAATACGGTCTTCAGGCTCTACGACACCTTCGGCTTTCCCACGGACCTGACGGCCGACATCGTCCGGAAGGACGGGTTTACGCTCGATATGGAGGGCTTCGACAGAGCGATGGCGGCCCAGCGGGAGAAGGCGAGGGAATCCTGGAAGGGGAGCGGCCAGGCGGCGGTCTCCGAGATCTACCACCGCCTCTCGGGCGAGGGGATCGCGACGGAGTTCGCCGGATACGGGTATGACGGCAAGCCCGTCATGTCGGAGGTGACGGCTCTTTTGAAGTAAGGGCGGCCGGTGGAGGCCATCGGCGGGGGGGACGCGGCGGAGGTGATCGTCGCCCGAACCCCCTTCTACGGGGAGACCGGCGGCCAGATCGGCGACATCGGCTGGATCACCGGGGGCGAAGGGGCCGTCTTCAACGTGACGGATACGACCCGGCCCCTGGAGAATCTCATCGCCCATGCGGGCACGCTCGAGAGCGGGACGCTCCGGAAGGGGGATGTGGTCGCGCTGCAGGTCTTCGACGAAACGCGCCGGGCGATCGAAGCCAACCACTCCGGGACCCACCTGCTCCAGGCCGCGCTCAAGACGGTCCTGGGGGATCACGTCAAGCAGTCCGGGTCGCTGGTGAACGCCGAACGGCTCCGGTTCGACTTTACCCATTTTTCCCGGATCGACGAGAAGGAACTGGCCCGGATCGAGAACGAGGCGAACCGGATGATCCGGGCGAACTGCCCCGTCGAGACCGAGGTGCTGCCCCTGGCGGAGGCGATGAAAACGGGCGCCACGGCCGTCTTCGACGAGCGCTACGGGGAGACGGCCCGCGTCGTCGGGATGGGGGACATGAGCCGCGAGCTCTGCGGTGGGACCCACGTCGGAAGGACCGGGGATATCGGTTTCCTGAAGATCGTCCATGAATCGTCCATCGCCGCCGGCGTGCGCCGGATCGAAGCGGTGACGGGCAGCGGGGCGGTGGCCTATGTGAGGCGGCTGGAGGAGGAGCTGCGGGCGGCGGCGGGTCTTCTGAGGACCGGGCTTCTGGAGACGGCGGATAGGACCGAAAGGCTCCTGCGGACCGAGCGGGAGCTGGAGAAGGAGATCGAGACCCTCAAAGGAAAGCTGGCGGCGCGGGATTCGGGCGATCTGCTGGCGCGTGTCCGGCGGATCAACGGGGTCGACGTCCTGGCCACCGTGGTGGAGGCCGCCGATGTGAAGACGCTGCGGGACTTCGGCGACAAACTCCGGGACCGCCTCCGCTCCGGGGTCATCCTGCTCGGGAGCCGGGGGGGCGGCAAGGCGATGCTCCTGTGCCTGGTCACGAAGGATCTCACGGAGAGGTACCATGCGGGCAAGATCATCCAGGCGGTCGCCCCGCTTGTGGGCGGGAGCGGCGGCGGCCGGCCCGACATGGCCCAGGCCGGCGGACCGAAGCCGGAGTGCCTAGAACAGGCCCTCGATAGGCTTCCGGAACTCCTGCAAGAGAAATAGTTCCGATATTTATCATAATCAATACGTGCAAAGTTATTGATAAAACCCATGATGGGTGATTATTTTTCACTATAGTGCGCGGTTTCCCGAAATGCTGGGCGTGGAAATGACCGTTTCCGGAGCGCCGCTCAAAACCGAGGTTCCACCGCGAACAATCATTCCGTTCGGAAAGACCGAACGCGTTCGTTATTCTGCACAACAACCTTACCTGAAACCGAAGCTCCTCGATCAACTGCGAGAAGCAATGCGATCACGCCACTACAGCCACCGTACTGAGGAGACTTACCGGTATGATGGCAAGGGCGCCAAAGATCGTATCACCATGTTGCCCGAGTCGTTAAAGCAGCCCTTGCGCAGCCACTTGGCTGAAGCAAAAACATCGACAATCCACGAGTAAAGGGATTTGTCATGGTAGAACAGGTCAGGTCCATCGATTACCATGCACGCCGGACCAAGGCCATTGGAAAGGCTTCGGATGATTTGCTTGATGAGGCGTTGTCGATACTTGATGCCTGTATCTATTGAAGGCCGAACAACCAGCTGGAGCGGGACGGGTAAAAAAACGCTCTCCCCTCAGCCAGCCCGATGGCGCAGACGCTTCGCGCCCGGACATCGGTGATGTGAATGCAATGCGTGAATGGACAGGTGCTGAAGAAGATAGGGACTGCCGGTATTTGCGGAAGCAAGATCGAACGTGGGCGCAAAACGGCGTATTATCCGTGACGGGCCCGCGGGGCTAATGGCCGACCTTGGAGAGGATATCCCGGGCGAAGGCTCTGCCGTCGGCCAGGTCGGCATCGGTGGGGTGGTCGATGGCCCCCTGCGCCTCGATGGCCCAGGCCTGGTTCTGCGGTGTCTCCATGAGGGCGTCGATGACCTTGGGATTCACCCTCCCCCGGACGCCGAGGGTGCCCAGCACCCTGGACCGCGAGGCAAGACCGAGGGCATGTTCGATGGCCTGCTTGGGAAGCTGCCCCCCGCGGAGCGAGCCGTGGGTGCAGAACAGGGCGATGGGCTGCTTGTCGGGCAGACTCTTGAACAGGGCATGGACCGCGGCGGGCACGCTGTGGGCCTGGACGGGGAACCCCACGAAGATGATGTCGTAGCCCCGGCTGTCCTTGACCTCCTTGATCGGCAGCAGCTCCTTTTCCAGATGGATCGCATCAAAGATGGCGCGGGCGAGCTTCTCCGTGTTGCCCGTCTGCGAGTAATAGGTGACCAAAGCCTTCATGGCGTTTTTGCCTCCTCTGAGAGATCTGCGACACCCTTAGCCCATTATCGTGCGCTTTGCAAGGGACAAGGGCGGCTCCCCCCGTCTGTTTCGCCCTGTCACCGGACGGAATCCATGATGAGTGAACCGGCCTTTCTATCATAGGTATCCAGATCGGGCGTGTCGATCCTCACGGTCCCGTCCTCCTGTATCCGCAGAAATGTGCGTGCCCGCGGGAGCGAATACCAGACGCCGATGGGCCGGCCGCTGTTGTCAACCATTTCGAATCCTTTGTGATAATCGTTCTGGGTCGAGGCCTTGGCGTTCATGTGATCGACAAGTTCCATCATTTTCGCCGGCGTCATCTCCACTTCTCGCCAGAGGGTTTGCGGATCGAGCCGGTAGTGCTTGTCCAGCCCGATCAGGGCGTTGGGATGGAGAGCGGAGCCGGAGATGTAGTAGCG
>JBFMBA010000399.1:0-3769 GCA_040755475.1 Thermodesulfobacteriota bacterium | reverse complement strand
TCCGCCGCGCCGGAGAAGCGCCGGCCCGCCTCGGCGATGCCGTACTTGAAATCGGGCAGATAGACATCCACCATCCCGTCGAGCATGCGGATGATGCCGGCCCGCTCATAGCCGCCGCAGTTGTAGACGAAGGGAAGCCGAAGCCCCCTTCCGCGGGCGATCAAGAGGGCCGCCATGATCCCCGGCAGATGGGGGGTCGGCGTCACCGGCTCGATGTTGTGGCAGCCGAGCGCCGCCAGCTCCAGCATGACCCCGGCCAGCGCCTCTTCGGAAACCGCCTGTCCGGCCCGGTCGTGGCTGATCTGGTCGTTCTGGCAGTACAGGCATCCCAGGTTGCAGGAGGAAAAGAAGATCGTTCCTGCGCCGCGCCTCCCCGAGAGGGGCGGCTCCTCGCCGTGATGGGGGAGCGCCGAGCTGTAGACCATCTCCGAACCGAGGCGGCAGCACCCTTGCCCGCCGGCCGTCCGGTTCACCCGGCACAGATGCGGGCACAGGACGCACCGCTTCAGCAACCGCTTCAGCGATTCGACCCGGTGCACCGCATCGCTCATCGGATGTTGCCCTCCCTTTGCATCGGGAGCGGAGGAAGGACCGCCCCTCCCCGCGAACCCCGATCCATAGGGCCCAATGATGGACTTTTTTTGACGGACCGTCAAATTTTTTCCACGGCATCCCTGAGGCGGCCGCTGGCCATGAGTTCCAGAAACGCCTCACCCAGCGGTGCGGCCCGTTCCACGGTCCGGCGCCAGTTTTCCATGCGCGCGGCCGGGTCGTCGATGAAGCGCTTGAAATCGCCCCGATCGGGAATCCTGCCGTCGGGAAGCCCGGCGACGAAGGACTCCGAGGGATAGACCATGACGACCGAATCGAGCGCCGCCCCGGAAGGACGCCGCCGCCTGAACCGCTTGTCCATCCAGCCGGGGATGATCCGCTCCTGATGGTGGAAAAACAGGGTCAGATCGTCGCTGCGCGCGGTGCCGTAATCCTGGTTGATGTGGTAATCGAGCAGCCCCCCGTCGCGATAGACGCCGTCCGGGGCGCCGAAGATGTCCTTCACGCCGGCAACGGCGACCGGGATGGCGCCGGAGGCGATCACGGCGGATTTGAAATTGATCTCGGACAGGGGAATGAACTGGCCGTGAAAACCCTCCCGGAGACAGAAATCGGGCGGCTTCGGCCCTGAAAAAAAGACGATCCGTTCGGCGAAGCGGTATAACAGTGACGGGTGCAGGGCGTTGGCCAGGAAACCGAGGACGAATCCGGTCTTCTGGAGCAGCGAGCCGTCGCAGGCCGTCAGGTGCTTCATCCGGCAGGTCATGACCGCCAGACGGTATTTCTTGCCGGCAAGCGCAAAGGGGAGCGCGTCATCCTCGATGTAACCGTTGATGATCCCCTCCAGCGATTCGAGAATCGTCCCGGGGGTGTCATTCCTCCCGTAGGTCGCCGCGATGTACGACTCCATCAGGCGGCGGTAGCTTTTGACCGCCTCGGGCTGCAGCCAGGCGGCAAACCGCCAGGCCCCTGCCGAGGCGCCGACGAGCCAGACGGGCCTCTTTCTCCCCAGCAGGCCTTCCTCCAGAAGCGTGAGATCGAAACCGCTTCCCACAAGCCAGCGGGGGCCTCCCGCCGGACCGACATAGGTCCCGATGGAATCCAGACTGAAGCCGCCGTCCCGGATCCGGTCATAAGCGCACTGCCCGGCCTTGACCCGGATATGTTCCATGCCCCTGTCCCTTTTCGCAAAAATGCCCGTCGTCCTTCACCGACGGGCGGCAGCCCCCCGGGAACCCCTCCGGCGGAAGCGATGAAAATCCTTCCCCCGCAAACACGGCACCGGAAGCGCAGCAGGGCAGACCCGCCGGGCCGAAGCACGCACCCGCTCAATCGGCCTTGACACTGCCGGCCCGGTCCTGTACATTGTCCCCGCTTGGCATAAGCCGAGCGATGGGCGGGATTTATACGAACATCACCGGGATTTGTCAACGCCGAAAGTGACGCGGCAGGCCAGGCCCGGCGGCGGGGCGCGTCATGCCCATGGCCTCCTTCCGGGGCCGTCCCGGGTCCGGGGCTTCGGGATACGGCGGGGATCGGCGCGGGAGTGATTTGTGACCGAACTGGGAATACAGATGGCCGAGATGGGGAAACGGGCCCGGCGGGCCTCCACCCTTCTCGCCAGAATCTCGACGGACGAAAAGAACGGCGCGCTCCTGGCGATGTCCGACGCCCTCCGGTCAAACCGGGCGCTTCTGATCCGGGAAAACGCCCTGGACCTGGAGCGGGCGCGGCAGGCAGGGCTCTCCGGGGCCATGATCGACCGCCTTGTTCTCTCCGAGCGGACCATCGACGGCATGGCGCTGGGTCTTGCCGAGGTTGCCGCGCTGCCCGACCCGGTGGGGAGCATCGGAGCCCTGTGGCGGCGGCCCAACGGCCTGACCGTGGGACGGATGAGGATCCCGCTGGGGGTGATCGGCATCATCTACGAATCCCGGCCGAACGTGACCGCCGACGCGGCAGCCCTCTGTCTGAAGTCGGGCAACGCCGTCATCCTTCGCGGGGGTTCCGAGGCGATCCGTTCCAACCTCGCCATCTGCGGCATCATCGGGGAGGTGCTCCGGGACCGGTCGCTCCCCGATGCGGCGGTCCAGATCGTTCCCGTGACCGATCGGGCAGCCGTCCATGAACTGCTCCAGCTCGAGGAGTACATCGACGTGATCATTCCCCGGGGCGGAGAGGAGCTGATCCGCGCCGTCGTGCGGGACTCCAGAATTCCCGTGATCAAGCACTACAAGGGCGTCTGCCATATCTACGTGGATGAAAGCGCCGAGATGGACATGGCGGTGCGGATCTGCATGAATGCCAAAACCCAGCGGCCCGGGGTCTGCAACGCCATGGAGTCGCTTCTCGTGCACCGGTCCGTCGCCCCCGCATTCCTGCCGGCGGTTGCGGCCGCGCTCACGAACGCCGGCGTGGTCATCAGAGGCTGCGAGCGAACGCGGGCGATCCTTCCCGACGCGGAGGCGGCGACGGAAGAGGACTGGTATCGCGAGTACCTGGATCTGATCCTTGCGGTCCGCATCGTGGACGGCCTCGATGAGGCGATCGCCCACATCGAGACGTACGGCTCCCTGCACACCGAGGCGATCGTCACGGAACATTACGGGCGGGCGCAGCGCTTTCTTCAGGAGGTCAATTCCTCCACCGTGCTGGTCAACGCCTCCACCCGCTTCAGCGACGGATTTGAACTGGGGCTCGGGGCGGAAATCGGCATCAGCACCACCAAACTCCAGGCATTCGGACCCATGGGACTCGAGGAGCTGACGACAACGAAATTCATTGTTTACGGCAACGGACAGGTGAGAACATGACGGCTTTGTGCACCTTGCCTGCCGCCTTTTTGCGCAGCCGTCCCGGTGTCGAGATGACGGGATTTTTCCATGGGGGAGTGAGAAGATGAGATGGGGACTGTTCGGCGGCACCTTCGATCCGATTCACATGGGGCACCTGCGCTGCGCGGAGGAGATGATCGAGATCTTCGACCTGAACCGGATCATCTTCGTCCCGGCATCGCGCCCGCCCCACAAGCTCAACGGGGACATCACCCCCTTCTATCACCGCGAGCAGATGATCAAGCTCGCCATTGACGGCAACCCGGCCTTCTCCTTCTCCGATGTGGAGAACCAGCGGTCGGGCATCTCCTACTCGGTGGAGACGGTGGAATACATCCTGGACAGGTACCGCCTGGAAAATCTGGAACTGTACCTGATCCTCG
>JBFMBA010000398.1:0-5439 GCA_040755475.1 Thermodesulfobacteriota bacterium | reverse complement strand
GTTCCCCCCCCATCCAGCTTCACCGTGCCGATCAGACGCTCGGCGGCGAGACGGAAAGTCACCTGCTCGATATTGTCGAAGGAAATGGTGTAATTCCCCTCCCCCCGCTTCCCTTCCAGGTAAACCGCGCCTTCGATGGTCAACTCCGTACATTCGGTTGCGACATCCATCTGGTCCACGAAGGTTGCGTGATACTGTTTGGCCGGAACGGGAATCTTGTCCGGAGACGCCGGGCCCTGCATGGTGCCCATCCCCGCCAGCACCGGGATGGTCGCCAATATGGCCATCAGGATGATTCTTTTCATGGGTACCTCCACGTGGGGCTTTTGCCGGTCAGGCCGATCTTGCGATCATCTTTATACTTTCGCGGCCGCCATTTCAATAGGGAAATAGGGGTAAAACTTTCCTTGACATCAAGGTTCGCGCTGGTATGATTCCAGTCGACTCGCGCGTTGCGAGGCAGCCCGGCAGGAGGGGGCGCGATCTGGACAAACCCGTGAAGGCGGAAAAACTGCCAATAACCCGCTGGCATCTGCGGGAAGGGAACGACGACCTGGAGGGGCTTCTGTCCCGGGAGATGGGGCTCAGCCCCATACTGTCCAGGATTCTCATGAACCGCGACATCACCAACACCGATGACGCCCATCGGTATCTCTCCCCATCCCTTCGCGACCTGCATAGCCCGTTCCTCATGCAGGACATGAAAAAAGCGGTGGACCGCCTCATCCGCGCCATTTCGAATCATGAAAAAGTGGTCATCTACGGCGATTACGACGCCGACGGCATTACCTCGGTGGTCACCCTTCTCCGGTTTCTCCGGCAGATTCACGGACAGGTCACCTACTGCATCCCCGATCGTATCTCAGAAGGGTACGGACTCAACAGGCCCGCGGTGGAACGTTTCCGATCCGAAGGAGTCAGCCTGATCATCACCGTGGACTGCGGCATATCGGATCATGCACTGATCGCCCATGCCCGGTCGCTGGGCATGGACACGATCATCCTCGACCACCACGAGCTGTCGGACAGCCTTCCCTGTGCCGTTGCAGCCGTCAACCCCCATCGCAGGGACTGCCTTTTCCCCTTCAAGCATCTGGCAGCGGTGGGGATCGTGTTCAACTTCCTGATCGCCCTGCGCAGTGTTTTGAGGCAGGAGGGTTTCTGGACCCATGACACCTACCCCAATCTCAAGGACTATCTGGATCTGGTTGCATTGGGAACGATCGGCGATATCGTCCCCCTGCACGATGAAAACCGCGTCTTCGTCAAGACGGGCCTGGAGCTGATCACCGAGGACCGGCGGATCGGCATCAGCGCCCTGAAACGGGTGTCGGGCATCGAAAACCAGGTGATCGACGCAAGCAAAGCATCCTTCTGCCTGATTCCCAGGATCAACGCCGCCGGAAGGGTTGCCCTGGCGGCGGATGCCGTCGAACTCCTTCTGGCCGACAACGCGGAACAGTCAGATCAGCTTGCCCGGAAGCTGGACGGATTCAACCGGAAGCGTCAGCTCATGGAAAAAGAGATCTTCGCCGAGATTCTCGAACAGATGGAGAGCCGGCTCGGAACCGGCGATACAGGGCCTTGTGTTTTCTCCTCGCCCAGATGGCATCCGGGGGTGACCGGCATCGTCGCATCGAGAATGGTTGATCGCTTCGGGCGTCCGGTGATGCTGATCAGCCTGAAGGACGGGATCGGCAAGGGTTCGGGGCGGAGTGTGGCGGATTTCAATATGTACCAGGGGCTCAGACGGTGTGAATCGCTCCTTCTGTCTTACGGCGGGCATCGCTATGCGGCGGGCCTCTCCATCCGGGAGGAAGATATCGAAAATTTTTCTGCCCTGTTCCGGGATCTCGTGCACGAATACATTCCGGAGGCCGATTTCTCGGTCCGTACCACGATCGATGCCCAGTGCTGCCTGACAGAGATCAACCACGAGCTTCTGTCCCAGTTCGACCGGCTGGCCCCTTTCGGCAGCCAGAATCCCGAACCCGTTCTGTGTGTCCGCAATGTGACGGTCAATTCGCCTTCCATCGTCGGCAACAACCACCTCAGAATGCGCGTCAGTTCGGACGGGGTGTCACGCAACTCCATCTGGTTCGGAAACGGCCGTTTTCTGCCGCAGCTCTCCGAGGCGACGCTCGATATCGTCTTCACGCCGCAGATCAATGAATGGAACGGGGCCTCCAACATCCAGCTCAAGATGCGGGACGCGGCGGTCCAGATGTGACGCCCGCCTCAGCGCAGCGACAGGGCAAAGGATTTGACGCGCCAGATGGGGTTGTATGACCGCTTCGTTTCCGCCAGGTTCGGCAGATTCATGTCGCTTTCCTTGTTCACGTACCGAAACCCTTCGAAGAGCCTCTTTGCACACTCGTTGTCCAGAAACTGATAGAGGCCTTTGATTTTGGAAAAGGCCTTTTCGAAATTGAGGGTGGCCGTCGTCCTGTTCAGCCGTGAGCCGATACCCAGCGCCGAGATCACACCGTCGACGCGAACGGAAATACCCCGGGATGCAAAACGGTCAATATGGTGAAGCGTCGTTGTGAGTGCCTCCTTCTCACAGGACAGACTGGTATCCTTATCCACGTCGCAGTCGTACTCCTCGCACCAGATTTCGAGAAATTCCAGACATTCCCGGGCGTTTTCTTCATGGATGGCCTCCACGGCCACCCGGTTTTTCCGGATGTATTCGCGGAAAAACTGGTGGATGAGGTTCCGCTTCTTTGAAAAGCGGTTGCCTTTGAGCCTTGCCAGATCCTCGGTCAGATAGACATAGTCCGCGAACTCCGGCTGCTCTTCGGGTATGAAGAAGGACTCGACTTCGGATCGGTCCATCGATTCCAGGTAATCCCCCGGCGCATACCAGTACTGACTGAATCCCAGTTCGCCGGCGAAACGGTGCAGCTCTTCGGGCGAGTATACCCGGCCTTCCGACAGGGGAAGGATGAGATGCCGGTCCCCGGGATGACCTTCGGCCTCCCCGGCAACAAACAGCGCGCCGTCGATGATCGTGTAACTGTTTGTAAAAATCCGGTTGCTCCAGGCGATCAGGGAGGCAGGCGAATAGACGGACAGGTTGTAGGGCTGTTCGTTGAAGAAAGGCTTTATGGTGTCGAACTCGGACACGGTAAGGGGTTTGAAGTTCATGGCTCCCCGATCATCAACATCGGCGTGGAACCGGTCATGTCGCGGAAACCGGCACGGCGATACAGATCGCCTGAACCGGGTTCGGCGATGAGCCCGATCCAGCGGATGCCGCTGGCATGGAGCCGCTCCAGCAGGGTCTCGAGTATGCGCTGCCCGATCCCCTCTTTTCTACGGTCGATGCGCACCGTCAGGTCCTGGATGTAGGCATCGCTCATACCGTCGCTGATGGCCCTGCCCATCCCGACGATGCTTCCGCCGTCCGTGGCGATCACAAAGCAGTGGCTGCCCGTGATGATCCCCGGCACCAGTCGTCCCGTCTGGTCGTCACCCGGCTGCCACCAGCCCTGGTCGCGATACAGTCCGATAATCTGCTGAATCTGCTCCTCGGTCGGATCCGTGAGATCGGTGTATTCAACGGTCCTTGCGTCGCTCGGTGTCATCAGCCTTCAGGAATCCGGATTCTGTTCCGTTGCCGGGGACGCGGCGTCAGCCGGCATCCGGTGTACCGCAGCAACTATATAAGGCTGGTGCGCGGATGTCAAGGAGGTGTTGGGCAAGCGAATCCGATCGTCACGGGCGGTTCGCATGCACGAGGGAAAAACAAGGCCGGGCAGTCTATATGCCCAGCTTCTCGCTCCGATAATGCAGCGAGTCATAGCTGATTTTAAGCAGCTGTGCCGCCCTTGTCTTCGATCCGTTGGCCTTCTCGAGGGCTCTTTCGATCAGTAACTTCTCCAATTTCGCCAGTTCGTCATTGAGGTCAATGCCCACATCGGATATCTCCTTGCCCGCAGAGGCCTCACTTTCATTGATCGGTTTGATCAGGGTCAGATTTTCCGGCAGGATGATATTGGATGTCTCCAGGGCGACGCTGCGTTCGATGATATTCTCGAGCTCTCTCACATTCCCGGGAAAAGGGTACTGCATGAGCAGTTCCAGGGCATAGGCGGATATGAGTTTGATTTCCTTGCCGAAGGCTGCGGAAAACCTGCTGATGAAGTGTCTCGTCAGAACGGGAATGTCGGTCCTCCGCTCCCGCAGGGGCGGCAGGTGCAGCGGAATGACGTTCAGCCGGTAGAAGAGATCCTCCCTGAAGGAGCCTGTCTTGACCATATCCGCCAGATTCTGATTCGTCGCCGAAAGGATGCGCACGTCTACCCGGATGTCGTCGGTGCCTCCGATGCGACGGAAGGTTTTTTCCTGCACCACCCTGAGCAGCTTCACCTGGATCATTCGGGGAAGCTGGGCGATCTCATCCAGAAACACGGTTCCCCGGTCCGCGATCTCGAAAAGTCCCGCCTTGTCCGAATAGGCACCCGTAAAGGAGCCCTTGACGTATCCGAACAGCTCGCTCTCGAGCAGGGTTTCCGGAATGCCGCCGCAGTTGATGACGACAAAAGGCCGTTCGCGGCGTGAACTGTGGTCATGAATCGCCCTCGCCGCGAGTTCCTTGCCCGTCCCGCTTTCGCCCAGAATCAGGACATGGGCCGGGGTGTCCGCTATTTTCCTGATCGCGGCGTAAACCTTCAGCATCTCCCGGCTGTTGCCCACCATCCCGCCAAAGCCGACCGCCCCTTCGGCCTCCCTGATGAACAGGGCATCCTCACGCTTCACCCCTTTCTTCAGCAGGGCGTTCCGGACGATCTCCTTGAATTCCTCGACGGAAAAATCCTTCTCCACATAATCGTAGGCCCCTTCCTGCATGGCGGACACCGCCGTTTCCCCGGAGGCATAAGCCGTGATGAGAATGACCATGGCTTCGGGAGCGAGCTCTTTCACCTGGCGAAGAAAGCCGATTCCGTCCATCTTCGGCATCTTGAGATCCGTAATGATCAGATCGAAGGCGTCCTTCCGGCAGCGCTCGAGGGCCTTTCCGGCATCATCGGCGGTTTTGACGTGGTACCCCTCCCGGGTGAGCATGATCTCGAGAAATTCCCTCATGCCCTGGTCGTCATCCAACACGAGGATTCTGGCCATTTCCCCTCCCTCCCCTTTCATGCCCCGCTGCAAGCGCCTCCGTACGGCGGACCGGCAGCCAGACCGTAAACACCGAACCCCTCCCGTGGTCGCTTTCCAGCTGAAGTCTGCCTCCGTAGGCGTTTATGATGCGGTTGACGACGGCCAACCCCAGCCCCGTGCCCCGGTCACGCGTCGTATAGAACGGATCGAATATTTTTTGACGTTCCGATTCGGCGATGCCGCATCCCGTATCGCCGACACGTACCTCCGTTCCCGCCGTCGAGCCGTTGTCTGTATGGCGCGCTTCCACTGTCAGAACCCCTCCCTCGG
>JBFMBA010000397.1:0-3408 GCA_040755475.1 Thermodesulfobacteriota bacterium | reverse complement strand
AATAAGGGGATTGACAATTTCCACATTCTGTTATAAAAATGCTTTGGACAGATTGAACAGACAGGGGCTCCCAGCAGGGGAAAGGAACGCGCGGCGTTGCCTCTTGGCGCCCTGACAGACGCTGGCGGTGTAGCTCAGCCGGTTAGAGCATACGGCTCATATCCGTAGTGTCCGGGGTTCGATTCCCTGCACCGCCACCAATGTAAACGAAAGCCCGGCGCCCGCGCCGGGCTTTCGTTTAACCACTCCAAGAGGCAAAGGGACGTGGAGGAACCATTCAGGCCGGCAGTGTGGGCCAGAAATCCCCACCTGCAGACCATCTTCGGCAGTCTGAAGCTGCGCGTCAGGGGGAAGAACCCCATGGCCGATTGTTCGGAGGAAATGGTCATTGACGCGGGGGATGCGAGACTTCTTGGCTATCTCTCGCGCCAAACCGCAGGGCGGCCGAAAGGCCTGATCATTCTGCTGCACGGATGGGAAGGGAGCGCCGGGTCCACTTACATCCTTTCAACGGGACGCACCTTCTTCAGCCTGGGATACGATGTCTTCCGTCTCAACCTCAGGGACCACGGCGAGAGCCACCACCTCAACCCGGGGCTCTTCCATGGCGCCCTGACCGAAGAGACCGCCCTTGCCGTCGAGCGCATCACCCGCCTTCTGCCCGGAGGCCCCAGCTATCTGATCGGTTTCTCCCTGGGGGGCAACTTCGCGCTGCGCATCGCACGCGGGGGAGCCGCCCCCGCTGCTGCAGGTCTGCGGGAGGTTTTCTGTATCAGCCCCGCCCTGGACCCTTACAAATCCACGCTGGCCATCGATTCGGGTTTCCCCGCCTACCGACGCTATTTCCTCGCCAAGTGGAAAAGGTCGCTGAGAAAAAAGCAGCGCTGCTTCCCCGACCTCTATCGCTTCGACGGCATACTCCACCACAGCTCATGCATGGCCATGACCGAAGCGATCATGCCCTATTTCAGGCAATGGAACCATTACCTCGACTATTTTCAGCGTTACACGCTGACGGGCCAGGCCCTGGCGCAGCTGGCCCTGCCTGCGACCATCCTGACGTCAAGGGACGACCCCGTGGTGGCCGTCGAGGATTTCTATCGCCTGCCCCGCAGCGAACATCTCAGGGTGCTCATTGAGGATTATGGAGGACATTGCGGCTTTCTGGACCCTTTCCCGAAGGGGTGCTGGTACGAACGGCGCATTGCCGGTTTCCTGGAGGGTGAAGCCAGCCTCGCGGGGGACGGGATGTTCCGGTAGGAGGCGGATCTGTTGTTCCAGGCGCGTCCCTCCTGCGCCTGAGGTGCGGCTCCGGGGGGAGGTTCCAATCAGGTAAGCTCATGAAATACAGCGATTCCAATCCGGACCTTTTTGACCACCGGGATGCTTTTCTGGCCCGCGCCGTGGAGCGGCTCGGAGCCTATCCCTCGGATTTTTCTTCGACGATGGCGCGGATCAAGGTTCCCGAAAAAGGGATCGCCCCGCGTCAGGCGGCCGGGGTCTTGCTTCCCCTGCTCTGTCGCCGATCCTCCTGCGGAGATCATCCGGAGATACCCTTTGTCTTCCAGTTGATCAAGCGCTCCTCCCGCGTCTCGCAGCCCGGCGACCTGAGCTGTCCGGGCGGAATGATGCATCCCCTGGTCGACCGGCTGCTGCGGTCTTTGCTGATCCATCTCCCTTTGCCTGTTATTCGCGGAGCGGCTCGCCGCTTCCTGATGCAAAAAGACCGGGCGGATCGCCGGGTGATCGGTCTTTTCCTGGTGAACGCCCTGCGCGAAGCCTGGGAGGAGATCGGTCTGGCCCCGTCCCATGTCCGTCTCCTAGGCCCCCTTCCCACATACAGCCTGTCGCGCTTCCGACGCACGATCTTTCCGCTGGCGGGATTTGTGAACAAGCCGGGCGCACGGCACCTGAGCCGCGAAGTGGAAAAGATCGTTGAAATACCAATGGCATCCTTTTTCAAGGCCGAATCGATCGGCTGTTATATGCTCTCCACGCCCGATCCGTCGAATCCCTCCCTTTTACATCCGCTCCGGCACCCCTGCCTGATCCACCCCGACCAGGACGGCCGGGAAGAGATCCTCTGGGGGGCGACCTTTCATATTGCGGTCCGGTTTCTCGAGATCGTCATGGATTATCGTCTGCCGGAGTGGGAAAAAGGTCGCGTCGTGTGCAGAACGCTGGACGCCGGTTATCTGACCGGCAGGGCCACGTGAGGTTCCCCGCCCACAGGGCGTGGTTTCCCGTGAGAAAGAGATGTGATTTTCGTTGCATGGCTTACGGTTGGCCGGCGGTCAGACCGATTTTGTCTTGACAGGCAAAGCGCATCATGTTTAGTTAATTGAACGGTAACATTATAAAAACTCCTTTTTTCACGGATCCTGCGAGAATGGTTTCCGGTGGTGGTTTTGGACTGCAAGATGAATTCCCTCGAAGACTGGGAAAAAAAACATCCCGAAAAGTTTGCCCCGGAGGCAACCGTTTTCAGTCACATCCGCCGAGGCGATCATATTTATGTGGCGTCAGGGTGCGGTGAGCCACAGCACCTCGTCCGGGCGATGGTCGATTATGTGGAAACCCACCCCAAGGCTTTTTTCGATACGGAAATCATTCATGTCTATTCGCTGGGCATCGCGCCCTATACGGATCCGAAATTCAAGCGCAACTTCCGTCACAACTCCGTACGGAAATGCTCTCCTACCTCACCTATCTCGCCAGGAGGGAAGGGCTTTTGGGTTTCACCGCCGAAGTGCTCATCGAGAACAAGCCGATGCTGCAGGTTTTTGAGAAGGGGGGGTTCGACATCCGGAAAACGAGCGCTTCCGGTGTGTACGATTTGAAAATGGCTTTCATCCAATAGAGAGCGAGGCCGACCGCACAATGAATCCTGAGGTTTTTCGAGAGTACGATGTCCGGGGGGTGGTGGACAGGGATCTGAACCCCGACTTTGCCTACCTGCTCGGCAGGGCGATCGGGACGCTTGCCGCGAGCCGCGGCGCCCGGCAGATGGCCCTCGGGCGGGATTGCCGTCTGAGCTCGGAGTCCTATCTCGATATGGTCGGCAGGGGGGTCCGGTCCGCCGGGGTGGATGTGATCGACATCGGGCTTTGCGCCACGCCCATGCTCTATTTCTCCATCCGCCATTTTCAGGCCGACGGCGGCATCATGGTCACAGGGAGCCACAACCCCCCTGACTTCAACGGCTTCAAGATCTGCATCGGCCCGGATACGATCTACGGCGATGATATTCAGGAACTGCGGCGGATCATCGAGAACGACACCTTCACCCGGGGCGGGGGGACCTTGCGCAAGGATGATATTGCCCCTGCTTACCAGGAGGCTCTTTTCCGGCTTGTCAAGATCAAAGAAGGCCTGAAGGTGGTTCTCGACGGCGGAAACGGCGTGGGC
>JBFMBA010000396.1:0-2606 GCA_040755475.1 Thermodesulfobacteriota bacterium | reverse complement strand
CCAGACCATCCCGCCCACAGCGATCCGGGATGAAGGTCCAGCGCGCCCGACGCTTCGGCGACGGCAGAAAAGCCGCAGGTGCGGCAGTCGATGCGGCCTCTGCTCTTGACGTAGCACCCCCTGGTGATGGTGCCGTCGGGATCCACGTTGACCAGAACGTCCTCCCGGCATTGCCACTCGTTCCGGATCATGGCCTTCAGGCGCCCGGTGGAGTTGAGGATCGGCAGCCCCTCCCTTTTCATCTGCATCACCTCTTCGAGCACCGCTGCCCGCTCGCCATCGGACAGGGCCAGCGGCGCCTCCCCCTGTCCGTAGGGGTAGAAAAGCTGGACGGTCATGCCGCCGAAGGCCCCTATGCTTTTCAGTTCTTCCAGAAGCGGCCGGATATCGTGTCGATTCTCCCGGTTGATCGTAAAATGGACATAGAGACGGCCGCGCCGGGAAGCGCGGAGATTCGACCAGACCCTGTCGAAGGATCCGGAGCGCATCAGGTCCTGGGATGCCTTCAGCCCGTCCAGGCTCACCCACAGGATATCCGCCGGCACGTCAAGCGGAAACGTGCCGTTCGTGGTCACGGCGACCCGGGGAAAGTGACGCTTTGCATGGTCGACCAGATCGTACAGGTCGTACCGGCCGTCCCGCCAGAGGAACGGCTCGCCCCCCTCAAAAACGACAATCGGTGTCCCCAAGCGCTTCAGGGCGTCGAGCGAAGCCAGGGCCGACCGCCAGCTCAGCTGTTCGCCTTCCATGGCGCCGCGACGGTGAAACGGACAGGCGATGCAGGCGAGGTTGCACCGGTAGGTCAGCTTCACATTGGCCAGGAGGGGGATCTTTTCCCGGAAGATCTTGCGCCGGATGAAAAAAGTGAAAAACGGGGCGATCCGCCTGATCCCTGTCATGAAGCCGCTTCCTCCGTCAAAGCCCCGGCGGCCCCGGCACGAATGGCAGGCCACCTCCCGCGTTCCCCGCCCGAAAGTCGGACCCGTTCACAATCACATTTCCCCCGCACGCCGGCGTTTTTCGACCCCGCGCTCCCTCGCTTCGCTCGACGAAATACGGGCGCTGCGCTGCGGGAACAGGGGGCCCCGAAAACTCTCCTATGTCTGTTTCCCGGACGCAATGTCCGTGTGGCCCAAAGCTCCCAAGGCGGGGGCGGGACAGGGACGATGCCCGAGCCGCGCAGCCGTCCCGCGGATACCGTGCCGGCCGCGCGGCCTTGACCCGTGCGGTCAACCTATCGAACGCGCGCCCGCACAATCGATTGCATGCCCTCGTCCCGCCGCACGAGGACTATGTCCGTGAATCCCGACGAACGAAGGTCCTGCTCGATCTCGGCCCAGCTGTAGCTGTTGCCGCCTTCGGTGGCCGACAGCATGTTGACGGCAAACAGCGCGCCCGCCACCGGTCTGGTGCGGTCGGGCTCCATGACGATATCACGGATGAAAATCCAGCCCTGCGGCTCCAGTGCGGCGGCAATCCGGCGGTAGAGGGCCCGGTTCTCAGCGGGCGAATTCTGGTGAATGATCGCGCTGACCCATGCCAGATCCGCACCCCGGGGCAACTCATCGCTGTTGTAGTCACCGGCGCACAGTTCGACCCGCTGGGCAAAGGGGGTGGCGGCAACGGAGGCGCGGGCCATGGAAATCACATGGGGCAGATCGAAGATGACGGCGCGGGACTGCGGCTCCGCCTTGAGCCAAGCCAGGGTCCAGGTTCCCGAGGCGCCGCCCAGATCCAGCACGCGGCGCACACCACCCGGGTGGATTTCCTGAACCAGCGCATCGGCGACGCCCCGGGACACCACGTGCATCGCTTCGATGAACGCGGCCCTGTCCGCCTCCTCGCCGCGGATACTCGGCCCCGGATCATCAGGCGCTCCCGTTCGGACGGTCCAGGGCAGCCGCGACCAGTTGCGCAGGCAGTTGCCCTGGTGGCGCAGCATGGCCAGGACGCTCTGCGGATGCGCCTCGCTCAGAAAAGGCGACAGCCCGGGTCCAAGGGCGTATGATTCCTCCTGCTTGACGATCACCCCGATCGCCGCCAGCGCGTCGAGGAGGATGGTCACCGCCCGCAGGTCGCAGCGGGCTGCCGCTGCCACCTCGGCTGCCGTCCTGGAGGCGGGGGCAAGCTGTTCAAAAAGATCCAGGTCAACCGCCGCGGCAAGCAGGCAGGGAACCTGATAGGCCCGCATCATTTCCAGGATCTGTTCGCCTTCGCGTATGGCCATGGCTGCATCCCTCCCCCGGGCTAACGACGCCCCTGTTGTCGGGTAGAAGTATAGGCAGCGCGCCCCGGCCTGTCAATCGAATACTGGGTCGAATACAGGGCGATGACGGCTGATCGGTCAGGGGATATCCGGGGCAGACCCTCTGACTGGCGCGGGAAGTGACCGGGCGAGAATGCGCCTTGATTTGTCCGGGATTCATGGTATCGTACCGGAAAGCGCCGCTTTCGGCCCTCGTTGTCCGTACATGACGGCCGGCTTGTCTGCCGCTCGGCACCCCGGCATCCCGTTGAGGAGATCCATGATGGGCAGGCCTTTGCTCTATCTGACGCTGGCCCTACTTGCTGCGCTCGCCGCGGGCGCCCCGGCTTTGGGGGAGCCC
>JBFMBA010000395.1:0-8081 GCA_040755475.1 Thermodesulfobacteriota bacterium | reverse complement strand
CGTAACGGTAGAGATCCCCTTTCCGGAGCCTGTAGCTTCCCGAAGGAAAGAAACCGCCGCCGCGCCGGCCGCCGGCCGAGTTCCAGAACTCCATGACGGCCCCGCGCCGTGCCGCCTCCACGGCATAGCACTGCATCAGTTCGGCTTCGCACACATCGGGGCGTATCTGTGTCATCACCGCGCCGACGGCCGCTTCGTTGGCTCTTGCCGCCTGCCGCATGCGTTCGAGCTCCTCGTCCGTCTTGATCAGCTCGATGCCGCGCCATATCTCGGCCGCCGGCAGGAAACGAACCTTCGGGCAGGCCTTTCGTATTTTATCGTAGATATCGGGATTCAGGCCGCTTTCGTCCAGACCGATGACCCCCCGGTCGAGCCCTTTGCGGGCCAGCACCAGCGCCACCAGGTCGGGCAGGGATCGGGCGTTGCGGTCCCGGTCCTGAATGATCTCCAGTAGCCGCCCTTCGTCGTCGTCCGGTTGCAGATCATCGGGCCAGGTGATCTTGGATGTGCCATAGGTCCATATTTCCGGCGCCCAGATGGAAGCGCGGTTCTCGGCCAGATAGGAGGCGTCGCCGATGGGCGTGAGAATGGCCGCCTTCAGGTCAAGGGGAAGCACCGAAAACACCATCCTGTCGAGGTAGATTCTCGGTGAGTGGCCGCCGTAGTTCGTGGCGTAGGTGACATGATTGGGGTGGGTGGCGATCAGGGCGTCCATGCCGTTATCCTTCATGCAAGCGACGGCTCTGGGCTGGTTCAGCAGCATAGGTCGGATCTCCTTGGATTTCTCGGAACAGCTGTCATTACAGGGTATGAGGAGCCACGGGTCTTGACCGTCGACTCTTACAACGGGGCATTGGGGCCTGTCAACGAAAAAAGCCGACAGGACCAGACAAAAGGTTTGACAGTTCCATCCGCCTCTCATATATTCCAGCGCGGGTGATCTGACGGGCGCAGCCCAACCGGAGGGATGGCATATGACGGAAGGTTCAGAGCCGAGGTTGTCGCGGGGTGAGCGGCTGGAAAAGGATCGGGCCGCCAATTTGAAACACTGGGAAGAGCAGGATGCCCTTCTTTTCGCCCATCGCAGGGAAGCCTACGATATCGGCGGCCCGTCCCAGGTGGAGCGTCTCGCCAGGCAGGGGAAGAAGCCGATGCGCGAACTCATCGGGCTGCTGATCGATCCGGGAACCGGGTTCTTCGAGGTGGGCCTCGATGCCGGTTACCACATCGGCCGGAAAAAGCTCTACGGCGGTCCGGCCTATGACGAGGAGAAGCGGGGACACATCCCCGGGGGAGGCGTCATCACCGGAGTCGGCACGGTCCAGGGCAAGGACTGCATGATTTTTGCCAACGAAAATCGCTTTGCAGCAGGCACCTATTTCCCCATAACCCTAAAGCGACACATGAGAGCACAGGCGATTGCCGAGCAATGCGGACTGCCCTGCATCTATATCGCCGATTCCGGCGGCGTCAACCTTCCGCTGCAGGTGGGCAGCTTCGCGGACGACGGCCATTTCGGATCGATGTTCTACAACATGTGCCGCATGTCCGCCAGGGGGATCAAGCAGTATACCCTCTCCACCGGGGGCAACACCGCCGGGGGCGCGTACATCGTCTATCTGGCCTCCGAATCCATCATGATCGAGAAGATGGCCTATGCCTTTCTGGCGGGTCCGCCCATGGTGAAATCGGCGATCGGCGAGACGGTCGCCATGGAAGACCTGGGCGGCGCCTATGTCCATACGCGGCACAGCGGCGGTTGCGATCACCTGGTGCGGACCCAGGAGGAGGGGATCGGCAAGCTGCGGTCGATGATGGCCTTCGAGCCGGGGCAATCCCTCTGCATCGAGCGTCGGGAGAGCCGCGAGCCGAAGCACGACTACCGGGAGATGATGCGGTCGACGCCCGTAAGCACCTACCAGCACATCCGGATCCGTGACATCATCCGGTGCCTGGCCGACGACAGCGACTTCCATGAATACAAGGCAAACTACGGTCTGGCGCGGGGCGAAACGATCGTCTGCGGGAGGATGTGGCTCAAGGGGATCCCCGTGGGCGTCATCGCCTCGAACGCGAGCGGGGTGATCTACATCGAGGCGGCGCGAAAGGCGACGGAATGGATGATCCGCTGCGGCAACTCCCGGATACCCGTCCTCTTCCTCCAGGGATCACCCGGGTACATGGTGGGAAAGGCGGAGGAGTGGGGCGGCATCGGGAAATACGGCGCAGACATGGTCCGCGCCTGCACCTGTCTGGAGGTCCCCAAGGTGACCTACGTGATCGGACCCGACCACGGGGCGGCCAATTACGGGATGTGCGGCCGCGCCTTCAAGCCCCGGTTTGCCTTCACGAGCATGCGCGGACGGACCACCGTCATGTCGGGTGAAACGGCCGGTTTCATCCTGGAGACGATTCGCAGAAAGAACGTCACGGACAAGGGCGAAGCCGTGGACGAAGCGGAGATGGCGCGCTTCCGTGACGCCATGCGGGAGCGCTACGACGAGGAGGGACACCCCTTCTATACGGGATCGCTCCTGTTCCACGACGGCGTCATCGCCTTTTCCGAGGCGAGGGACCGGCTCGCCCGGGCCTTCGAGATCGCCCTGCGGGTCCCGATCCCTGAGTCCCGCTGGGGTGACCTGAAGGTCTGAAACGCGGCGAGCAGTGAGGAGGAATGGAAATGGCTGACGTGCTGCTGCAGGAAAAGAGAGGGGACGGCATTCTGGTCCTGACCCTGAATCGCCCGGAAACCATGAACAGCTTCAATATGGAGCTTCTGGCGGCGCTCGACGAGGCGATCCGGGAGGCCAATTTCGACATGGCGCTCCGCTGCATCGTCATCACCGGCGCCCCCGGAGAGGACCGGAACAGGGCCGCCTTTTCCACGGGGGCCGATCTGAAGGAGCGCCGGGGAATGACCCCGGATCAGGTGCGGCGCTATGTCTATACGATACGGAGCGCCTTTACGGCCGTGGAGCAGGTGCGGATTCCCGTCATCGCCGCGATCAACGGCTTTGCCTTCGGCGGGGGGATTGAACTGGCTCTGGCCTGCGACATCCGCATCGCGTCGTCCACGGCGGTCATGGGCTGCACCGAGACGTCTCTCGCCATCATACCGGGGGCGGGAGGCACGCAGCGGCTGCCGCGGGTCGTAGGCATCGCGAAGGCGAAAGAGCTCATCTACACGGCCCGCCGGATCGATGCGAAAACCGCCCTTTCGATCGGTCTGGTGAACCAGGTCGTGGAGCCGGACCGCCTCATGCCGGAGGCGCTCGAGATGGCCGGAGAAATCGCGAAGAACGGACCCATCGGTGTCGCCCAGGCGAAATTCGCGATCAACTGCGGCATGGAAGCCTCGCTCGGGGTGGCCCTGCCCCTCGAATCGAAGGCATACGAGGTCACCATCCCGACCAAGGACCGGCTGGAGGCCCTTGCGGCCTTTGCGGAAAAGCGCAAGCCGGTCTTCAGAGGGGAATGAGCGCCGGCCGCCTACCCCGAGCATTGTCTTATCCCTGCTGAAGGTTTGGTCAACATGTCCGGTCTTGACAAAGGAGCTTCCGCACCTCCCTGAGACCGCGTCGATAAAAACACGTCGGAACCTCGGCCGGCCCGGGCCCCGCCGGTTGAAAGGAACAATTGAACCTGCAGAACAAGAAACTGGAACCGGCCGTTGTGGCACTGATCGCGCTGTCGGCCATCTGGGGATACAACTGGGTCGTCATGAAGGAATGCCTTCGCTATGCGGGGGCCTTCGATTTTGTCGCCCTTCGCACTTCGCTGGGAACAGCGGGCCTCTTTGCCGTCCTGCTCTGGCAGCGAAAACCCCTCCGTCCGACGGAGGTCCCCTGGACGATCGTTCTGGGACTGCTTCTGACCACCGGTTGCCTCGGCTTCGTCACCGTGGCGCTCGTCACCGGAGGCGTGGGCAAGACGGCTATCCTCGTTTACACAATGCCTTTTTTTGCCCTGGTGATGGCCAGGCCCATTCTGCGGGAGACCCTCCGGGGTGTGCAGTGGGTCGCCGTATTTCTGGCCTTTGCCGGTCTGATGACCATCATGGAGCCCTGGAACCTGCAGAGCACCACGCTCAGTGCGCTACTGGCCCTGCTTTCGGGCATCTCCTGGGCGGGCGGCGCCGTCGTGACGAAGATCATCCGCAATCGACGGGATATGGATCTGGTTTCGCTGTCGGCCTGGCAGATGCTCTTCGGATCGATCCCTCTGGCCCTTCTGGCGCTCACCGTTCCCGAACGTCCCATCGCGTGGTCCTGGTACTTTGCGGGGGCGCTGTTCTACACCTCGGTCATCGGCCAGTCTCTCACCTATCTTCTGTGGTTCTATGTCCTCAACAGGCTCTCCGTCGGCATGGCCGGGATGGGTACCCTGGCGACGCCCGTGATCGGTATCCTCTGCGCTTCGATACAGCTGGGAGAGCGGCCTTCCGCCCTGGAAGGCACGGGGATGGTCCTGATCCTCTCGGCGCTGGCGCTGCTCACCGGTTGGGGGGGTCGGCAGAACCGAGGCTTGAAGGAGGCTATCCGGTAAGGGGCGCTGCGGAGGCGGCGGGCCATTGGCGGTCTCGGGTCCGGCGACCCCCGCGACGGCGCCTTCGCCTGTTTCGGCGCGATGTTTGGAGACCGCCTGCTCCAGACGGTAAGAGGCGAAACTGGACAGGGCGCCGCAGGGACCGGGAATCAGGCCGAAAAAGAACCCGACACCGGTGCCGCGGGCGAAAGGCGCCCATGTCCGCCGCCGATCGATCCGATATCGACGGGAACCCGGTCGGGCTCCCGGTGGTTCAGTGCGTCGATGAGACGGGCACGCCGACTTTGCGGTCCCGTTGATGGTCCGGTCGCCTTGTTTCCCCCTTTCGCCCGGTGCCGCTCCCGGCCTCAGGCGGCTACCAGTTCCCTGACCTTTCCAACGACCGTGCCGGCATCGGCCGCGTAACCGTCCGCACCGATCCGCCGGGCGAACTCCTCGGTGACGGGCGCGCCGCCCACGATCATCTTCACGTCATCCAGACCGGCGGCCCGTGCCGCATCGATCGTCACCTTCATCTCCACCATCGTCGTCGTCAGGAGGGCAGACATGGCGATCACCTTTGCACCGCTCTCCTTGGCGGACCGGATGAAATCCGCTTCGGACACGTCGACACCCAGATCGATCACCTCAAAGCCGCCGCCTTCGAGCATCATACCCACCAGGTTCTTGCCGATGTCGTGCATGTCCCCCTTTACGGTCCCGAGAACCACTTTGGTCGTTTTTTCATTGGTCGACTTCGCGAGAACCGGTTTGAGCACCCCCAATCCCCCATGCATGGCCCGCGCCGCGATCAGCACCTCGGGAATGTAGATTTCGCAGTTCTTGAATCGCAGCCCGATGCGGTCCATGGCCGGGAGAAGGCCTTCCTTCAGCACGACTTCCGCCGGGGCGCCTCCGGCCAGCGCCGCCCGGGTCAGTTCCTTCACCGCATCCGTCTTCCCTTCGGAAAGGGCCTGGTAAAACGCCTGTTGATCGACCATCGTCTTCCTCTTTTCTCTTCGTTGGTTGACTGAAAACACACCTGTCCGCCATCCGGCAAACCGCCGTGCGGATGGTCTGTGCGGCCGTGACTCTGCAGGGATGATGGAGGTCTGTCAAGGTAGTTCGATGACAAAACCAATGGCGAATCGGGGTTATCCCAGATCCAGCGCACCGTCCTGTCCCTTTCGGAAGGCCGCGCCCCAATCCATGAGATCGAGCGTCGCTTCCACGTTTTTCCGGCAAACCGCCCTGATCAGTTTCTGATTCCCCATGAAGTCTCCGCCGCGGGTCGTATCGTGGCAATGAATCTCGGCACTGTCCCGGGGATCGGTGGTGCCCATGGCCGCGGAACAGCCGGCGCGCGCAATCATCGTGTTGCCGCCCAGCCAGGGCACCTTGTTCAGGACAATCACCCTGGTCCCAAGGCTGGCAGCCTTGAGCGCGGCAAAGCATCCGGCACCCCCCGCACCGATGATGGGTACATCCGTCTCCCGTCTTTCCACGTTCAAAGCCGGCACGGGTCTCTGATCCTTTCTGGCTCGAGCAGTCCGTTGCTCCCGGCGCCGACCTTCAGGGTGCCGGTGCAACGTTTCCTGCGCGAGGTATATATGGAGTCCCGAAGCTGTGTCAACGCATTATTACCCGGTTGCCCGGCTCCACCCTTCCGGCGGCCACGTATGCGACCGCCGCCTGCCTCCTGCATCCGTTTCCATGACCCATTGGGAGCAGGTAGGCAGATCGTGCAGGCAAAAAAACCGACCCTTGGTTTGCCTGCGAGGGGCCCGTATCCCACCCGCCTTCGCTGGAGCCGCAGGGCTGCACGGGGAAGGGGAATCCCGTTTTCAACCGAGCCCGGATGTGGTAGGATCGACCGGGCCGGGCGGTTCTTTCGGTCAAAAAAAGGAAGGGAGGTTGCGCTTTCGGGCGGAGCGTGCGATGACGGGGTCGACGCAACGGGAGGCGCACCATGTTTCAGAGCGAAAGCGACAGGTTCCTCTGCGGGACTTATCGGTTGGGCATCCTGGAGTACGGGATGGCCCTTGCCTTGCAAAGCCGACTTGCGGAAGCCCGCGCCAGGCAGGAGATTGCGGATACCCTCCTGCTCCTGCAGCACCCCTCCGTCATCACCCTGGGAAAATCGGCACGGGCGGATCACGTGCTCGATCCCGGAGCGGCGAACGAGAAAAACATCCGGATCTTCGCCACGGACCGGGGAGGCGACGTGACGTACCACGGCCCCGGCCAGCTGGTTGTCTATCCGATCCTGAACCTGAACGACCACCGGCTGAACGTCGGCGGTTACGTCTGGAGCCTGGAGGAAGTGGTTATCCGCGTTCTGAGCCGATTCGGGATCGCCGCGGGACGTGAGGACAAGCTCCGGGGGGTTTGGGTGGGACGGGAAAAAATCTGCTCCCTGGGGGTGCATCTCTCCAGCGGGATCAGCAAGCACGGGCTGGCGCTGAACGTGAAAAACGATCTGACCCCTTTTGGCCTCATCAACCCGTGCGGGACCGGCCGCCCCGTGACCTCGATGGCAAGGATCCTGGGGCGGTCGCTCGATATGGAAGAGGTCGCGTCGCTGACGTTGCGGGCTTTCTCCGAGGTGTTCCGCTTCAACCTGCGCGAAGAGCCGCCGGAGGGGCTGGATCCCTATCGATGAAACCTCCCTGGATTCGCTCGAAGCTGCAGGACCCGGAGACGCACCTCAGAACGCGGAGGCTGCTGCGGGATTTCGGGCTGAACACGGTCTGCGAGGAGGCCCTCTGCCCGAACCAGTCGGAATGCTTTGGCCGCAGGACGGCCGCCTTTCTCATTCTGGGCCGCACCTGCACACGCGGCTGCGCCTTCTGCGCCATCGACCACGAAACGAATCCCCCCGCCCCCGACAGCGGCGAGCCGGAACGGATCGCCGGCGCCGCGGCCCGGCTCGGGCTCAAACACGTCGTGATCACGTCGGTGACCCGCGACGATCTTCCCGATGGAGGCGGCGGCCATTTCGCCGCCGTGGTCGAGGCCCTCAGACGTCACGATCCGTCGGTCACCGTGGAGGTGCTCATCCCCGACCTCCAGGGCAGGCGTGAATCGCTCGAAGTTCTGCTAAGGAGCCGCCCGGATGTGGTCAATCACAACCTGGAAACGGTGGCGCGGCTCTACCCGGCGGTCAGGCCCCAGGCCGGGTACCGCCGCTCGCTCCGCCTGCTGGAAAGGGTCAAGGAGATCGATCCGGCGATGGTCACCAAGTCCGGCATCATGCTGGGATTGGGCGAAGAGCCGCAGGAGATCCTGGAAACGATGCTCGACCTGCGCGGGGCCTGCTGCGACATACTGACGCTGGGACAGTACCTGCAGCCCTCGCATCGGCATTACCCGGTGGTGCGTTACGTTACACCCGGAGAATTCGCGGACCTGAGAAGGCATGGCCAGCGGATGGGCTTCCGGGCAGTCTTTGCGGCGCCGCTGGCGCGCAGCTCCTTCCATGCCGCGGAGCTCTTCGACGGTACCCTGATCACAGATTCGAAAGGCGCGCGGAGCTGACAGACCGCGGCCTGCTGCAG
>JBFMBA010000394.1:0-2147 GCA_040755475.1 Thermodesulfobacteriota bacterium | reverse complement strand
CCAGGAGCTCCCTCGGCAGGCTTTTTCCTAAGCGCCTTGGACGGGGATTCATACGCTTGTCCGGTCTTTTCGGCATTCGCGTGTCTCGTTCGAGTAGAATCGATCGTTTGCGCCGATACGGGCATGATTCACGGCTATCCGGCTCAGCGGCCGGGGATGGTTGTTTTTATTAACATCAAATAGTGGCAAGGTAAACGAAATAGTGCCGGTGGCCGCGCTTCTAATGGATCCCGGCTTTCACCGGATGACGACTTCTCTGTGAAGCCTTTGGTCCGAAAGGCAAGGGTTTCCGCCTTGGCGGGCGGCGTCCGCCGGCTCCGGCTACCAGTTTTTTATTGACAGTATTTAATGTCAATCTATAATCCACCCATTCCCGGCGTTCCTGATTGCATCCACCCGAGCAACCCGTCTCCCGGCGGAAGCAGGAAAGCGACAGCCCCATCTCGGAACGGTTTCGATACCGAAAAGAAGGAGTGCCCATCATGAGACTGGACCTTCATATCATCAGGATCAAGGACATCCGTTTCGGCGGCAGGACGCAGATCCAGGATGGTGTCATGACCATCGACCGCGGTGAGCTCCAGGCTTTTCTTCAGAAGGACAAGAGATTCGAACGGGTGGACGTCGAGATCGCCCGTCCCGGGGAGCGATGCCGGATCGTCCAGGTGGCCGATGTGATCGAACCCCGGGTGAAGATGGAAGGCGACGGTCCTTTCGGCTACTCGGGGAAACATGAACACACCGGTCAGGGCAAGACATGCGTGCTCCGCGGGACGGCCGTCGTGCTGCTGGACGCCCGGAAGGGTGGGGACACGACCAGCATGGATCCCCGCGATCATCTCATCGACATGTCCGGCCCGGCGAGCGATGTGAGCACCTACGGCAAGACCTTCAACATCGTGCTGATCCCCAGGCCGAAGGAAAACGTGACCGTTCCGCAGTTCCAGGCGGGTCTCAAACTCGCAGGGCTCAAGGCCGCCGCTTACCTGGCCTGGGCCGGAAGGGAGCTGGAGCCGGACGAGGTGGAGACGTATGCACTTCCACCCCTCACGGAGATGGCGAAGGGCATGGAAGGATTGCCGAAGATCGTCTACATCCCCCAGGTCCTGAGCCTTCAGTACGAGCCGGTCCCCGGAGAGCCGACGCTGTTCGGGATCCAGGCCGGGGGGATTCTGCCCACCATCATGCATCCCAACCAGATCCTGGACGGGGCCGTCACCTCCGCATTGCCGGGCCTGAATGTGCAGACCTACCGCTTCCAGAACCATCCCCTCATCCAGGAGCTGTATCGAAGGAACGGGAAAGAGCTGTGCTTCGCAGGGGTGATCGCGACCCTCGCCCCCAACAACGTCTTCGACTTCGACAGGATGGCGAACATCGCCGCAAGTCTCGCCAGGTGGGTCCTCGGCGCCGATGGTGCGATCCTGACCAAGACGGGAGGGGGCGCCCCGGAGCTCGCCATGGCGCGCACTGCGCAGCGGTGCGAACAGCTGGGGATCAGGACCGCCATTGCCATGCTGCACATGGGCGCGGATTTCAAGGACGCCAAATTCGGGGCTTCGACCATCTTCAGCATGCCGGAAGTGGATGCGATCGTCAGTATGGGTTTCCCATTCGCCACGCTGGTCCTGCCTCCCATGGAACGGGTCATTGGAAGCGACGGCGCTGTGTTGGGCGGATTGCCCGTGGAAGGTGAAATCACCCAGCCCCTGGGCTCCATCTATGGCTCACTGTGCCAGTTCGGGAGCACCAGATGGACGGCGGTGCGGTATTGAGAAAATGTCCAAGGACAAATCCGGATCTTGGCGTTCACCCTCATTTGAGATGGATCTTTGTGAATGTTGAATCGTAGGATGGGTGGAGCGCAGCGAAACCCATCGATTCCCCAGCGGCGTGAACCTCAAACCGATGGGTTCCCCCGGCTCAAGACCCGCCGGGGTCCACCCATCCTGCAAGAGCCCGCGATCCGAGGGCTCGTGTTCGGGACAGTTACGGAGTGGCACCCACGGTGCAGGAAAATGGAGGTTGGAGATGCTGAGAGTGGCCCATTATCTCAATCAGTTTTTCGGCGGAATCGGAGGCGAGGAAAAGGCGGAGGCGGGCCCAATGGTCCACCAGGGGGCTGTCGGCCCGGGCCGTGCCATCGA
>JBFMBA010000393.1:0-19669 GCA_040755475.1 Thermodesulfobacteriota bacterium | reverse complement strand
GGATGTTGTACCCGTCGGCGGGCGCCTTGGCCGCCAGCGCCGTGCCGAGCGTGGAGCCGGCACCGCCGCGGTTGTCGATCACGATCGGCACGCCCAGGTTCCTGCTCAGTTCGTTGCTGATGGCGCGGGCAACGATATCCGTGTTGCCGCCCGGCGGGAACGGAACGATCAATCGGACCGTTTTACCCGCTTCGGGATAGGCGGCGCCGGCCTCCGGCAGGACCATCGGGGAAAGGACAAACAGACAACAACCGACCACGGCCGACCACAGCGAACCTGTTGCTCTCATAATCCTCAATCCTTTCTTTGATCCTCTTTCGTTTCAACCGACGCCGCCCTGCGACGCCGCCCCGCGTTGGCCCTGATGGGTTTCCCCCTGTCGCCACGACCGCTAAAGCTTTTCCACCACATCTTCCTCGGCAATTCCTTTTTCCGGCTCCTTGCGCTTCTTGTCGCTCAGCTGCAGGCGCCAGCCGTCCGGGTCTCGGAACCGGACATTCCCCCGGCCGGTATGCTTATTCCGATACGGCTCGCCGTTGAACCGTATTCCCTTGTCGCTGAGCTCCCTGTGGGTCTCGAACACGTCGTCGGCCTGAAAGGCGATATGGTTGATCCCGATGTTCTCCTCGCCCTGTACGGTGTGGATCTCGAGAATCGGCTGATTGGGTCCCGGGAGCTGAAGCTCGGCCGACCCCCCGTGATGCTCGGTCCGCGCCAGAAGCCGGAAGCCCAGTTTCTGGTAGAACGCGACGTAGGCCTCCACGTCCCTGACGATGATTTCCACATGGTCGATTTTTGTGATCATGACACCTCCTGGCTGCGCTTGATGGCATATCCCATTGTCCGCACCGATACCACTGTTCCCCCTTCGAGTCAATCGGGACGCGGTCACCACGCCGGGCGACCATCCGAATTCCCTTGACACCCCCCATCGGCCCCGGGTAGACTCCGGCCCGAGACAGGCGGTTTCCGCAACCGTCACCGCCCCCCCTTCCGCACGGGCAGTGGGCGGGTGAGGCAAAACCCATCCGTCAACAGGAGGAGATCATGCTGCAACGGAAACTCGGCGCCAACGGACCACTCGTATCCGCGCAGGGACTGGGATGCATGGGCATGTCGATCAGCTACGGCGAGCCCGACGACCAGGAATCGACCAGGACAATCCACAGGGCGCTCGAGCTCGGGATCAATCTGATCGTCACATCGGACGCTTACGGCAACGGCGTGAACGAAGAGCTGATCGGGCGGGCCCTGAAGGGAAAGCGGGAAGGCGCGCTGATCGCCACCAAATTCGGCAATCTCGCCCTCGCGGGCGCCACGACGGAGGGCCTGAGCGGGGGCCATCCCGACTATGTGCCCCAGGCCTGCGACCGATCGCTCCGGCGCCTGGGCGTGGACATCATCGATATCTACGGCCTGCACCGCGTGGACCCGACGGTGCCGATCGAAGAGACCGTCGGCGCAATGCAGCGCCTGGTGGAAGCGGGCAAGGTGCGCCATCTGGCCTTGTCCGAGGCCGGACCCCAGACCATCCGGCGGGCGCACAAGATCCACCCGATCGTCGCCGTCGAAACCGAATATTCGCTCTGGAGCCGGGACGTCGAAGCGGAGGTGCTGCCCGCCTGCCGCGAACTCGGCATCGCCTTGATGGCCTATGCGCCTCTCGGGCGCGGCTTTTTGACCGCCACGATCAAGAGCCTCGACGCGCTGCTGCCGAAGGACCGGCGTCGTGACCATCCGCGCTTCAGTCCCGATAATCTCGAAGTCAACAGGGGGCTCCTTGCCCCCCTCGAGAAGATCGCCGCGGAGCGAAACTGCACCGCCGCGCAGGTTGCACTGGCCTGGGTGCATGCCCGGGGAGAGGACATCGTGCCGATCCCCGGCACCAAGCGGCGCAGCTTCCTGGAGCAGAACGCCGCCGCCTTCGAGATCCGGCTGACCGGGGAAGAGATCTCCGCGCTCGCCGATGCGTTCCCCCTGGGCGTCACGGCGGGAACCCGCTATCCCGAGAAGCAGATGAAAGCGGTCGGCATATAGGGTTCACGCCGGCTCGGCGACGATCCGGTTTTCCAGCCTGCCCAGTTTCTCGATCTCGATGGCGCAGAGGTCGCCCACCGACATAAACGTGGTGGGCGAGCGGAATTTCGCCAGCCCGCCAGGGGTGCCCGTCGCCACGATGTCGCCCGGCGCCAGCTCGAAGATCTGGGAAAGAAAGGCGACCAGCGTCGGCACGTCATAGACGAGTTCCCTGGTATTGGAACTCTGCAGCAGCCGGTCGTTCACCCAGAGTTTCAGATCGAGACAGCCGGGATCGGGCACCTCATCCGCCGACAGGAGATAGGGTCCGCAGGGCGCAAAATGGTCGAAGGTCTTCCCCCGGAGCACCTGCGTGTCCAGGGCGGTCAGATCGCTCGCGCTCACGTCGTTCAGGATCATGTATCCGCCGATGTGCTCGAGGGCCTTTTCCGGGGGAACGTGACGCCCCTTCTTGCCGATGACAAAGGCGAGCTCCGCCTCGTAGCCCAACTCCCGGGTCATCCGCGGGTAGATGATGGGATCATCGGGACCGCACAGCGCGTTGTTGTACTTCGAGAAGATACGCGGCGCCCGAGGAACCGGCACCCCCGTTTCCCGGATGAAATCATGGTAGTTGTGGCTCAGGCAGAGGATGCGCAGGGGATTTCGCACCGGCGCGCCCAGCCGGACCTCGCTGCGCTCGAAGCGATACCGCCTGCCGGAAGCCCCCACATCTGCCGGAACGCCGTCTCGGGCATGCTCGAGCGCCGCCGCCGCCCCCTCCCAGGATCGCTTGCCTCCCGCAAGAAAGGCCACACTGTCATCGGGGACGACGGCCGCCGCCAGGGCCTCGAAGCGCGGCTCGTCCCGGGCGGCAAGCAGGTTCTCATAGGCGTAGTTCAGATCGATGATCCGCCCGCCTTCGGCCAGCGCGCCGAGGCGATAGGCCCGCTCCCCGTATTGATACATGACGATTTTCATAACAACCTCCCATGGTGTGATCGAAGCACTGCGCCATAGCATCTGCGCCGGACCCTGTCAACAGCAAGGCGAACCAAGATACGCCTTGACAAGTACGGCTCCTTTTTCTAAAGATGCGTCCCATGAAGAAGATCAAAGTGCAAAACCCCATTGTCGAGCTGGACGGCGATGAAATGGCGAGGGTGATCTGGGGATGGATCAGGGAATCCTTCATTCTCCCCTACCTGGACATCGACCTGGTCTATTTCGATTATCACATCCTTTACCGCGACGCGACCGAGGACCGGGTCGTCGCGGAGGCCGCCGCGGCGATCCGGAAGCACCGTGTGGGCGCCAAGTGCGCCGCCATCAACCCCGACCAGGCGCGGGTGGAGGAGTTCGGCCTGAAGAAGGCCTGGAAGTCGCCCAACGCCGCAACCCGCAACCTGATCGGCGGTACGCTGTTCCGGCAGCCGATCGTCATCCGAAACATACCGCGGCTGATCCCCGGCTGGACCAAACCGATCATCGTCGCCCGCCACGCCTTCGCCGACCTCCACGATCCTGCAGAAATCGCCCTGCCGCGGGGAGGGAAGGTCGTGCTGAAGCATATTCCCCCCGACGGCGGCGAGCCCGTCGAAGTGGAGGTGTGCAACCTCGCGGGGGCCGGCGCCGTGGCGGCCATTTACAATACCGACGAGTCCGTCAGGGGCTTCGCCCAGTCCTGCCTGAACTTCGGACTCGAACAGGGGCTGCCGGTCTACCTGGGCACGAAGAACACCATACTGGAGGCTTACGACGGCCTGTTCAAGGACACCTTCGGGCAGGTGTACAACGCCCGGTTCCGGAAGCGGTTCGAGGAGAAGGGGATCGTTTACGAGCACCGGATGGTGGACGAACTGGCGGCCTTCGCCATCCGCTCTGCGGGAGGTTTCGTTTGGGCGTGCAAGAACTACGACGGGGACGTGCAGTCGGACATGGTGGCAGCGGGGTTCGGCTCGCTGGGCCTGATGGCGTCGATCCTGCTCACCCCGGACGGCGGCACCGTCCTGACCGAGGCGGCCCACGGAACGATCACCCGCCATTACCGCGACCATCAGGCCGGCCGGGAAACATCAACCAACCCCATCGCCCTTCTGTTCGCCTGGACACGCGCCCTCTATTACCGGGGGCTCTTCGACGCGACGCCCGGCGTCCAGCACTTCGCCCTCGCCCTGGAGAAGGCCTGCATCGAAACGGTGGAGGCCGGCCACATGACGAAGGATCTGGCGATCCTGACGGGCGGGTCCACGTGGCTGACGACCCGGCAGTTTCTGGCCGTCGTCCGGGAGTCGCTGGATCGGCGGCTGCAGGCGGACGGCCCGCAGGGAATGAAATCACCCTAATCGAAAGGAGTATCGCCATGAAAAAAACAGCGACACAGAGGGTAAGCAGGACGGGAACCGTGGTCAGCGCCATGGTGCTTGTTTTCGTTCTTGCCGTTGCGATGGCCGCGCCCCTCAGCGCCCAGACCTATCCGAACAAGCCGCTCCGTTTCGTCCTGCCCTATCCGCCGGGCGGGCCCACGGATTTCCTGGGCCGCCTCATCGGGCAGAAACTGAGCGAACGCCTCGGACAGCCGGTCATCGCCGACAACCGTCCGGGCGCCGGCGGCAACGTGGGCAGCGAGGTCGCGGCGAAGGCGTCCCCCGACGGCTACACCATCACCATCGGCGGGTTCTGGCTCGCCAGCAGCCCGAGCCTCTACAAGAAAATGAACTACGACCCGATCAAGGATCTGGCGCCGGTCACGATCGTCTCGCAGTCTCCCAACATGATCCTCATCCACCCCTCCCTGCCGGTCAAGAACATCAAAGACCTCATCGAGTACGCCAAGGCCAATCCCGGAAAGCTCAACTTTGCCTCGAGCGGAGTCGGGTCGCCGCTCCACCTGGCCGGCGAGCTCTTCAAGAGCCTGGCCAAAATCGATATCGTGCACGTGCCCTACAAGGGCGGCGGCGGCCCGGCTCTGACCGCGCTGATGAGCGGCGAGGTTCAGATGATGGTCCTCGGCCCCAGGGCTGCCATGCCCCAGATCAGCGCCAACAAGGTGAAGGCCGTCGCGGTTCTCACCAAAGAGCGCCTGCAGACGCTGCCCGATGTGGGAACGGCGAAGGAAGCCGGCATCGACCTGGTGGTCCCCAGCTGGCATGCGATCCTCGCGCCCGCAGGAACCCCCCGCGACATCATCAACCGGCTGAACGCCGAGTGGGCCAAGATCTCGGCGACCGCCGACGTCCAGGAGAAGATGCAGAACGCGGGATTCGAGGCGAGGTCGAGCACCCCCGAGCAGCTCGGCGAGTTCATCAAGGCCGAAACCGCGCTCTGGACCAAGGTGATCCGGGACGCCAAATTGCCGACCATCGATTAGGAGGACAGCGAGGCGCGACAGCGGCGGGCAAGGGCGTGGAGCCGGGGAAGGCTCCCCGCCCGCTCCGTCACGTCGATCAGGCGATCCAGGCCAACGGGCAGGTGCGTGAGAAAATGGGGCCGGCCCTGCTCGAGCCCGAGGAAGGCGTACGCCCCGAGGGCCTGCATCAGCCGCTGGGCCGAGGCAAGCAGAAAGAGCTCCCGGCATTCCTTCCGGCCCGTCCCCGGGCGGGCGCGCTCGACGTAGTAATCCAGCAGCGCCTCGCGCTCGCCCTCGCCGAGGTCCACGTAGGGATCGCAGAGAAGCGACCCGAGGTCGTAGAAGGAGCTCCCGAAGCGCATCCCCTGAAAATCGATCAGAAAGGGCTCCCCCCGCCGGATCATGACGTTTTGGGACTGCAGGTCGCGGTGGATCAGGGCTGCGGGCGTCTCACCGAGGCGACGGGCCAGCGACGCCAGCTCCGCCTCCAGCGCCGACCCCTCCTCCGGCGCGGCGGTCCGGATGCGGCAAGCCGTCCGGACGCAGTGCTGCCGGAAGTAGTCCCTCTCCCACCGGTAGAGCTCCGGTGAAAAGCCGGGCATCAGACGGACGCCGGACGCCGGGAAACGCTCCAGCGGAAAGGCGTGCAGCTTCAGAACCGCATCGAGCGTCTTTTCGTAAAGCCGACGGCGGATCTCCCAGGGGGCATCGCGAAAGGAGCAGAGGTCCGCGTCGCCCAGGTCTTCCATCACGAGCAGCCCCCGCTCCGGGTCGTGACCGATGATGGCCGGAACGGGAACGCCGATGTCCCCGAGGAAGGCCGCGATGGCGGCATAGCCGCGGTTCTCCTCCCGCAACAGCCCGTAGCGCATGAGGATCGCCGAATCGCGCCGGGGAGCGGTGAGACGGAAATAGTCGCGGTCCGACCCGCCCCGCCCGACAGGAACGGGCCGGACAGGAACGGCTCCCGGCCAGCCGAGCGCCGCGCGGACAAAGGCTGCCTCCTCCCTGTCCCTCGCACCGCCGGTTCCGTACGCCGCGACCTGCGACGGACCGCCGCACCCGCCGGCAGCGAACCCGGGTCCCGACCCCCTGACCTGCCCGTAGGCCTCCGGATCGCCGATGTCCAGCCATCGCCCCTCATCGATGACCACAGAACCCACAGAGCCGGGCGCCGCGCGGACCATCGCCGCGAAAACGGGCACGACGGATGCGACCTTGCCCGGAATGAGCCGCCGCAGAAAGCGCCGTTCGACCGCATAGATGCCCGTAAACTGGCAGTGCCGGACTCCGGGATTCCCCAGCAGCCCCCGCAGGTCGCAGACCGCGCCGTCCTCATCGAGGGCAACATTCCTGGCCGGACCATCGCTCCTGAGGGCGAGGGTGACTTCCCGGCCGCCCGCGGCATGGGACGCCACCAGAAGGCCAAGGGGCAGATCGGAGAGGATGTCGCCGTTGTAAACGAGCAGTGCCTCCTCGTCGCCGAGGAGATCCTCGATGTTCTTGAGCCCCCCGGCCGTATCCAGCAGAAGCGGCTCGTGGCGGAAGCATATCGGTCTTCCCCGCCAGTGCCCGCCGGGAAAGGCCGCATCGTAGGCCGCGGGGCAGTGGTGGGTGTTGACGATGAACCGCCCGATGCCCACGGTCAGGCAGTGGTCCATCACGAAGGTGATCAGGGGACGGCCGCCCACCGGCAGGAGCGGTTTGGGGCACCTCTCGGTCAGGGGCCGGAGACGGGTTCCCAGCCCCGCCCCGAGTATGAATGCGGTTCTCAGATTCGGCATATCCACCGGCGATGCTCCCCGATGAGGGCATCGCCCGCCTCCGTCAGTACCTCTTGACCAGGGCCGCCCCCCGGAAGTAGTGCCCGAGGATCTCCTCCTCCCGGTACCCCCTGTCGGCCATGACCGCGGCCCCGATCTGGCAGAGGCCGACGCCGTGGCCCCAGCCCGCGCCGAACAGCGTGAAGCGCGCCGGCATCCCGGAGGGATCCCGGACGGTGGAGACGATGAAGGCGCTGCTGTACAGGTGGCTCGGCGAGAGCCAGCGACGGATCTCCAATTCCTTCCCCACGGCCACGGCGGCCTTCGACCCCTCGATCCGGAGCAGGCGGATCCGCCCCGAAGGACCGCGCTCCAGCGGGGCCAGCCTGTGCAGGATGCCGAAGTCGATTCCCGACTTTTCCCGCAGCAATGTCTCCAGTTCCCCCCTGGCATAGCTCACCTGCCAGCGTGTGAAATCCGGCGTCTCCCGGTCCGATGCCGGCAGGATGCGCCGGAGGAGCCCCTGATCCTCCGTACGGCAGAACACGTCGGGGCGGGAGAGAATCCACCGCTCGGCGTCCCGCTCCGTCCTCACCGGCGCAAGCGGCCGCGCGGAGTCCGACACGTGGGACAGATAGGGAACCGACCGGTCCTCCCAGCAGGTCGCGAAATTTTCGGTGAGGCCGCCGCAGGACTTGTGGTACCTGGCGTCGCAGATGGCGCCTTCGTGTATCAGGAATAAGCCCCGCGTCCCCCCGACCGCCTCCGCCGCCCGCCCGGAAATCCGGCCGGTGATCCCCTGGTACCGCTGGCAGTGGTCGTCGGCGCAGACGTCAAAGAGCGGGTGATCCTCCCGATCGTACCAGCGGACGATCTGGCCGTTGCGGCGGCTCTCCCTCATCGGTCCGCCCCCCCTGACGCCGCCGCTGCGGCGGAGCATCGCCACAAGCCAGCTGCGCGACGCGATGGCATGGGCCTTGAGGAAGGCAAAAGGCGCCTCGCCGCTCATCTCCGACGACACGACACTGGTGAGGTACGCCTCCAGGGGAACCTCATTGACGGCGACCAGGGTCTCCCCGCCCGAGGGCAGGAACGTCAGGTCCCCGGAAAATGTCTGCGCCTCCCGGCGCTCCCAGTGGAACCGGACGCCGATCTTCACGTCGTGGAGGGTAAAGGTCGCCCCGCCGTGGGCATGCAGGCGGATCTCAGAAGATCGGAGGATCTCCCTGCCGAAGGCATCACAGAGGACCACGCCGCCCGCCCGCGGGCGGGCCGTGAACCCACCGGCCAGCGACAAGCCGTTTGCCCGGTACACTCCGTTCAGATACCCCCGGACCTCGTGATAGCCGTCGCAGATTCCCACTCTGATCGTCGGTTCATCCATCGCAGCGGTTCCCCCTTCGCGGATCCGCCTGACCGTCCGCGTACCCTTTCGGCAGCCTGCCCATTCTCTCCTTCTCCCCCGGTTTTTGCCCGCTTCGCGGCGGTCCGGATCAGGACCCGATGGCCCCTCTTCTATCGCGAATTCCCCGATTGTTCAACCCCGGAAAGCAGAAATGGCGATGGCTGACGGCCTCCGGCGAAGCGGCCGATAAATGGGGTTGAAATATTTCCCCACATCGCTTACAAGGACCGAGGCCGGGGCAGAAAGGGATCGCACCCCGCGTCCGGCCGACGAAAGCGCCATCGCCGGCAGGGGCGCCCCGCACCCTGGCCACGAACAGAACAGGTTGTATCAGAGGCAACAGCCATATGCAGACCATCCGGGAAAATGAACGGGAGCGCCGCCCGTTTCTGTCCTTCCTTTTCACAGGGAAAAACGGCGCATCGGGACACAGGCCCTGCCGGCGGCAAGCCCCCGCAGTTTTATCCGTCAGGGTCAAGGGGCTGCCGTCCCCCGCCCGCCGTGAGCCGGACAGTTCCGCGAAAGGGTCCCTTCCCCCCTCCTTTTGCCGGGGAGGCGGTTTTCACGGGACGCACGGGGCCATCGCCCTGCTCGTCCTGCTGTGGCTTTTTCCGGCAGCCCGGACGATGGCCGCCCCGGGAGGCCAGATCCTCTATGAGCGGGACTCCATCTACAACCACATCACGGTTCGCCAGGAGGGGACGCAGCGGTGCATGATTTTCGGCCGCCAGCGCGATCTTCGCCAGACCTGCATCGATCTCGAAAAGCCGGACGACTCCGTTTTCGAATACACCGCCATGATGTTCGCCGGCTTCCTCTTCCGCCCGGAGGCGAAATCGGTCTGCCTGATCGGCCTGGGCGGGGGCTACATCCCGCTGGTTTTCCGGATGCATCTGCCGCAGGTCCGGCTCCATTCCGTCGAGGTGGATCCTCTTGTGGAAAAGCTGGCCCGCGAGTATTTCGGCTTCACCATCCCGGCCGGCCACAAGCTCTCCATCGACGACGGCCGGCAGTTCCTCAAGAAAAGCCTGGAGCGCTACGATCAGATCTGGCTGGACGCCTTCAATTCCGACTACATCCCCTCCCACCTGGCGACCAAGGAGTTTCTCCAGCTCACCCGCTCGCGCCTGACGGACGGCGGGATCGTCGTCCAGAACCTCTTCTGCGGCAACAGGCTCTACGACGCCCAGATCGCCACCTTTCGATCCGTATTCGCGAAGGTCTATGTCTTCGAGGGGCAAAAAAGCGGGAGCTGCATCATCCTCGCCTCCGACCGCCCCGCCATGGATCCCGCGGGGCTTGTCAAACAGGCGCAGCGCCTGGGAGGAAGGATCGGCCGCATCGACCTGTTTGCCGAGATAGCCAAATGCAAGGCTCCGGTCGCCGCGAAAAAAGCCCCGGTCCTGACCGACGACTTCAATCCGGCAAACCTGCTCCTGCTGCAGAAGAAATAGGAGGCCCTTTCATGTCGGTCGTTTATGCCGTTTTCGTCCTTCTGCTGGTCTCCTTCGGCGCGGCGGTCATGAGTCTGGAGATCCTCTCGTCGAACCTGATGTCCCCCTACTTCGGCGGTTCCATCTACATCTGGGGAAGCATCATCAGCTCATTCATGGTCCACTTCTCCATCGGCTATGTCCTGGGCGGAAGCCTCGCGCGGCGGGTTCCCCGTGTCTCGCTGCTGGCCGCCTTCCTTCTGGTCTGCTCGCTCTGGGTGCTGATGATCCCGGTCATCTACAAGCCCGTCTGCGAATTCATCTCGGAGAGCATTGCCGATGTCCGCCTCGGTTCGCTCATCGCCATGAACGTCATCTTCCTGGTGCCGATCTCGATCATGGCCATGGTCTCCCCCTACATCATCGGCATCATCGCCGCCTGGCAGCGGCAGTCGGGACTCACCGCCGGTTTGATCCTGTTCATCTCCACGGTCGGCTCCTTCGCCGGAACGAACGCCACGGCCTTCTACCTGATCGGACTGTTTCCCGTCTCCCGGATCATTTTCGGCGTGGGGATCATCTGCCTGATGGTCTCCCTGGCCGTCCTTCTGATGCGGATCGACCGCCGGATCAGGATTCCCTTGGACCCCTGCGAACAGGCGCTGCCGCAAGCCGGCCCCGCCGACACGGTGTTCGCCCGGTCATTCAGTCAGGCAAGGGGAGAATAGCCTAAGCGCCCATGTGGACCATCAACGAAAAAACGTTCATCACGCTGATCGCGCTGGGAGTCGTGACGATTCTTCTCTCGATTCCGCTTTACCTGGGCCGGGTGAAACGGAACCGCATTTACGGAATCAGAATCCGGAGGGCTTTCGAATCCGAGCAGAACTGGTACCGGATCAACCGGTATGGGGCAGGGGCGCTGATCCTGTGGGCGGTGAACCTCATGGCGGTCGGGACCCTTTGCCTGTTTGTCGACGCACGATTTGTCCTCAACATCGCAAAGGTCGGCATCATATCCATCATCATCCCCATCATGCTCACCATCGCCTACGGAAGAAGGATGTAGGCAGGGAATCAGGGCACCGTCTCTCAGGAAGGGAACAGATCATGGGTGGAAAAATTGGGCTCGCTGGTGAGGTTGACGCCCAGACGCCTCAATCCAGCCTCGTCGCCGGGGGTGGGAATGTGGGTGATGTGTACTTCACACCCCTTGAGTTCCTTGAGTTTTTCAACGGCCAACTGGGCTGCCGGATTGGTCGTCGCGCTGATGCTGAGCGCGATCAGTGTTTCCTCGAGGTCGAAACTGACCGATGTTTCGTTGAGGATATCGGTCTTCATGTTTCTGACGGAATCCGTAATGTAGGCAGGCAGCAGGGCAATCCTCGCGGGAATGTCGGCCAGGGATTTGATGGCGCGCAGAACCAGGCTCGACGCCGCGTGCATCAGCGGGGAGTTGTTGCCGGTGACGATGCTGCCGTCCCTGAGTTCAATGGCCGCCCCGCAATAGATCCCCTCGTTTCCCTTGTTCTGCTCCTGAGCCTCCCTGGCGGCCCGCCACGCCGGTTCAACGACACTGCGATCTTCGGGATGAATGCCCAGCTCACTGAGAAACAGCTCAACCCTCTGCACCGTTTCCCTGTCCGCAAATCCCATGGCATACTCGCACCGGTACCGGTAAAATCGCCGGATCACCTCCTGCCTGGCCGCCTGCCCGGTGACGCCGTCATCGATGATGGCAAACCCGGCCCGGTTGACGCCCATGTCCGTGGGCGACCGGTAGAATGATTCGCCTCCCGTGATTTTCTCCATGATTCGTTTCAGGACCGGAAAAACCTCCACGTCCCGGTTGTAATTCACCGACTTCTGGTCATAGGCCTCCAGATGAAAGGGATCGATGAGGTTGAAATCCTGGATGTCCGCCGTGGCCGCTTCGTAGGCCACGTTCACCGGATGCTTGAGAGGCAGGTTCCAGATCGGGAACGTTTCGAACTTGGCGTAGCCGGCCTTCACGCCACGCCGGTGCTCGTGATAGAGCTGTGACAGGCAGGTGGCGAGCTTCCCGCTGCCGGGGCCGGGACCCGTGACGATCACCAGGGGTTTGTCGGTTTCGATGAAGGTATTGGCGCCGTATCCCTCATCGCTCACGATCGCGTCGACATCCGTGGGATACCCCCGGGTGAAGCGATGCGTGAAGACCGCGATGCCCCTTCTTTCCAGCTTGTTCTTGAAGAGCTGAGCCGCGGGCTGGTGGTCAAACCGGGTGATCACCACTCCCAGTACGGTCACGCCCCGGTTTCGGAGGTCATCGATCAGTTTCAGGGCGTCGGAATCATAGGTGATACCGAAATCGGCCCGGATTTTCTTTCTTTCAATGTCCCCCGCATAGATGCAAAGCAGGACGTCGGCCTTCTCCTTGAGTTCCTGGATCAGCCGCATCTTGACATTGGGATCGTAGCCGGGCAGGACGCGGGATGCATGGAAATCGTACAGCAGCTTGCCCCCGAATTCGAGGTAGAGCTTGTTGCCGAACCGCTCCACCCGCTCGAGAATCTTGGCGGTCTGCTCCCGGATGTATTTTTCGTTGTCAAAGCCTTTTTGTCCGCCCATCGTCCCCCCCCTTCCTGCCGGATGCACCTGCCCGCCAGTCCCTTCGCATCGTTTCCTCATCGGCCCCGCACTGAATCCGCATGCCGCCCCAGACGTCCCCCGCGCCGCGCCGGGATGGGTGCGCGGCTTTTTCCCGGGGCGGCCTTCCATTGGAAAAATATTCCCTTTTCCATCGCCGCCGCGGGCATCCCCCCCGTCGAGCGGCAACGGCGCTTGACATTCAGGCCCCTTGCTGTTTAGACTCCACCCGCCGGCAGCCTTGCTTCCGCACAGGGGCAACAAGACGGCGGTTCCCACGGGCGACCGGAACGGATGTTGGTCTATGGCGCGATCATCTACTCATCAGCAGGGTCGGATCTTTTACGGTTGGTGGATCGTTCTGACCGTCTCCATTCTTTCCACCTACGGGTCCGGTGTTTTTTATTACGGCTTCAGCACCTTTGTCAAACCCGTCGTCAATGAACTGGCCTGGAGCATGACGGTCATTTCCGGCGCCTTCTCCCTGTACCGCCTCGAGGCCGGCATCGCCGCCCCTGTCATGGGCTATTTCCTGGATCGGATGGGTCCCCGGAAACTGGTTTTTGCCGGCGGCCTGGTCATGGGGGCCGGATTCATCTATCTCAGTTTCGTCCACACCATCCTGCCCTTCTATGCCGCCATCATCTGCATCTCCTTCGGATGGAGCGCCTGCGCCGGGGCCTCCGTCGGCAACCCCCTGGTGGGCAAGTGGTTTATCGAAAAAAGGGGGAGCGCCATTGGTCTGTACGGTGTAGCGCGCGGGCTTGCCGGACTTCTTGTCCCGGTGGTGGCCTATCTGATCGCGCAGTTTGGCTGGCGCTCAGCCCTCGTCATCCTGGGGATTCTGACCTGGCTGATCGTTCTTCCCTTGTCCCGGTTTTTGATAAGTTCGCCCGAGGCCTGCGGGCTGCTGCCCGACGGCCGGTCACCGGGAGATGACAGAACCGACGGCTACCGAAGGGTGAGGGCAATGAAGCCCGTCCGGGAACGTGACTTCTCCCTGCGGCAGGCCATGGCCACCCCCGCATTCTGGATACTGACAGCATGCCTGTTGACGCACCAGATGACCCAGTCGGCCATATTCGTGCACCTGATACCCTATATCATCGACATGGGGGTCGATCCCACATCGGCCGCATCGGTCGTCACTGTCGTCGCGCTCACCAGCATTGCCGGCAGATACGGATCCGGATGGCTCAGCGATCGGCTGAATAAAAAATGGCTGCTGCTCTTCCTTTTCCTGATCCAGCCCATCGGCATCCTCTCGCTGATGCGGGTGAACCATCTGACGGACGTCATCCCCTTTGTGCTCCTCTATTCCACCGCATACGGCGGCACCGCTGTGGTGAAGGCCATCATCATCGGTGACTTTTACGGAAGGAAGAACTATGGCACCATCTACGGCGCCAGCCAGGGGATCAGCGCGTTCGGCAGCATCGCCGGTCCCCTCATCGCGGGTTTGGCTTACGACTTCAACGGGAATTACCACATGGCTTTCGCAGGTTTTGCCGTCATCATGGCTTTCACCGCGCTGCTGGTATCGTTTCTGAAAATTCCCTCACTGGACCGCGATACAACCCCTACACCGCCATAGAGATTCCGAAGGCTCGCAATGCCCGGAATCAGGCTTCTTTGCCGCTCCACCGCCGGTGTTCCTCCACAAGGTGCCCGATCAGCTCGCGAAGAGGCCGGTGCTGGTTCTGCCCGGTCAGCACGCAGAAGATGGGCCGTTTCAGGCCGCCGTCTTCGGGGAAAGCCTCCAGGACCATGTGCCTCTGGACTTCCGAAAAGCCGAGGAACATCAGGATCTTGATCTCCTCATCCTGGAAATGCTCCGCCTGTCCCTGGCGGAGTATGTCCCGGACGCTCCGGTCCGTCTCCGGGGTGGCCCCGACCATCCGCACATAGGTGTCGAGCGTCCTGTCGAGGAAGGCCTTGATGGTCCGGGCATCCTCCTGGCTGTAACCGCAGATCAGTACTCCTATCGACTGCATGCACCCACCCCCCGGTCATGTTCTTATATCGGGAAACGGGGGATTTCAAGCAGAAATCGCCCCCGGGCCCCCTACCCCGCCGGACCCGTGCGGAGGCTATATTTTCTTGACAAACGGCAGGGTGGGTGGGATAGATCAATGCGGTATTCCGGGACGGTGGTGACGCATGAAGGGGTTATTTTCCAAAGAGACGCTCGGCCAATCGGCGGAACTCACCCGAAAATGGGAGGACGAGGTCCGGCATTCCGCCGCGACGGCGTCCGAAGCAAAGGCCCGGTGGACCACCGTATCCGATCTGGGACTCAAGCACCTCTACACCCCTGAAGATGTGGCGCAGATGGACTTCGCGCGGGACATCGGCGTTCCGGGCGAATATCCTTTTCTTCGCGGCAACCAGGCCACCGGTTACCGCGGCCGTCTCTGGACGTTCCGGATGTTCGCGGGCATGGGAAGCGCCAGGGACACGAACGCCCGCTGGCACATGCTCCTGAAAGGCGGCCAGACGGGACTCAGCACCGCCTTCGATTTTCCGACCCTGATGGGCTATGACAGCGATTCTCCCAAGGCGCGCGGGGAATGCGGCCGCTGCGGCGTCGCCATCGACACGCTCGAGGATTTCCTGACGCTCATGGAAGGGATCCCCATGGACCGGGTCACCACCTCCATGACGATCAACCCCCCCGCGACGGTGCTCTGGGCCATGTACTGCGCGGCGGCGGAGCGCAAGGGCGTGCCGCTCACGGAAATCGGCGGGACGATCCAGAACGACATGCTCAAGGAGTTCATCGCCCAGAAGACCTTCATGTGCCCGCCGGAACCCTCGGTGCGCCTGATCAGCGACACCGTCGAGTTCGGCACGGCGCACGTGCCGAAGTGGAACACCATCAGCATCAGCGGCTACCACATCCGGGAGGCGGGCGCCACGGCGATCCAGGAGCTGGCCTTCACGCTCCGCGACGGGATCGAATACGTGGAGGACGTGATCCGCCGCAAGGGAATGGCCGTCGACGCCTTCGCCCCGCGCCTCTCCTTTTTCTTCAACGCCCATATCGATTTCTTCGAGGAAATCTGCAAGATGCGGGCGGCGCGCCGGATGTGGGCAAAGGTCATGCGCGACCGCTTCGGCGCACAGGACCCACGGTCCTGGTGGCTGCGTTTCCACACCCAGACCGCGGGCTGCTCGCTCACCGCCCAGCAACCCTACAACAACGTCGTCCGGACGGCAATAGAGGCGCTGGCGGCCGTGCTGGGCGGCACCCAGTCGCTCCACACCAATTCCCTCGACGAGGTTCTCTGCCTGCCCTCCGACCATGCCGTGGAAATCGCGCTGCGGACCCAGCAGATCATCGCCGAGGAAACCGGCGTCGCCGCCACGATCGACCCGCTGGCCGGATCCTATTTCGTCGAGACCCTGACGAACGAGATGGAATCCCAGGCCTGGGAATACATAGAGAAGATCGACGCGATGGGAGGGATGATTGCGGCCATCGACAAGGGGTTCCCGCAGCTGGAGATCGCAGAGGCGGCCTACCGCTTCCAGCAGCAGCTCGACGCGGGCCAGAAGGTGATGGTGGGCGTGAACCGGTACGCAACCGGCGGAAATTATGAGATCCCCGTTATCGATATCGATGAGCAGGTCGAAATAGGGCAGATCGAGCGGCTGCGTTCCGTCAGAAAAAGAAGGGACTCCCGCGCCGTCCGGCGGGATCTGGACGACCTGAAACGGGCCTGTAAAACGGGCAGGAACGTGATGCCCTTCTGCATCGCTGCCGTCAAGGACATGGCCACGGTTCAGGAAATCTGCGACGTGTACCGCGAGGTTTTCGGCGAATATCGCGATCCGGGGTTGTATTAATAAGGGAACACGATGACGGAAAGAACGATTCGGATCATGGTCGCCAAACCCGGACTCGACGGCCACGACCGGGGTGCACGGGTGCTGGCCCGCGCCTTTCGTGATGCGGGCTTCGAGGTGATCTACACGGGCTGCCACCAGAGCCCGGAGCAGATCGCCGCGGCGGCGATCCAGGAAGACGTGGATGTGGTGGGGCTGAGTTGTCTGTCCGGCGCCCACCGCTACCTGTTCCCCCGAACCGTGGAGCTTCTGAGGGCACAGGGGGCGGAGGACATCACCGTCATCGGCGGCGGAATCATACCCGAACAGGACTTTGCGTTCCTCCATGAGGCCGGCATCAGGGCCGTCTTCACCCCCGGGGCCTCTCTCGACGGGATCATCGAGTGGATCCGGACGAACATCGTACCGCGTAACTGAGAATATGGCAGAGACACCGGCAGAAAAGGAACAGCTCCGCAAGATACGGGCGGGAGACGTGCGCACCGCCTCGCGGCTCATCAGAAACCTGGAGGACGGCCTCCCCGAAGCCAAATCATCCATCAGGCGGATTTTCCCCCATACCGGGCGCGCCCACGTGCTGGGCATCACCGGCTCACCCGGCGCGGGGAAGAGCACCCTCGTCGACGCCCTGATTTCCGCCTTCCGAAAGCAGGATAAGACCGTCGGCGTCCTGGCCGTCGATCCCACATCACCCTTCACCGGCGGGGCGATCCTGGGCGACCGGATCCGGATGCAGCGGCATGCCGAAGACCCCGGCGTCTTCGTCCGCAGCCTCGCCACACGCGGCGCCCTGGGCGGTCTCTCCCGTGCCGTCGGCGATGCCGTCCACATTCTGGACGTCATGGGAAAAGAGATGATCATGGTGGAGACGGTGGGAACCGGGCAGCAGGAGGTGGAGATCATCAACCACTCCCACACGGTCGTCGTCGTCCTCGTCCCGGGGATGGGCGACGAGATTCAGGTGATCAAGGCGGGCATCATGGAGATCGCCGACATCTTCGTCATCAACAAGGCGGACCGGGAGGGGACCGCGCAGCTCACCAGCGAACTGACCGCCATGCTCAACATGGTCCCCGAATTTCCCGGGGGCTGGAAGCCTCCGGTCATCCGGATCAAAAACCTCTTCGACGCCGGCCCTTTCGGGGAGAGTGTGGAGGAGCTCGCCGCCGCGATCCAGGCCCATCACCGGCGCCTCGTGGAGACGGGCCTGCTGGGTGACCGGATGCGGCGCAAGGCGATGATCGAAATCCACGAGGCGCTCCGCGACGCGATCCTCGAGCCGATTCTCAGGGACTTGATGCAAAGCAGGGAGATGGACGATATCGCCGGCCGGATCCTGCGAAAGGAGTCGGACCCCTACACGGTCGCCGAGATGGTCGCCCACCGGTACCTGAAATCTCTGCAGAGCGAAGATACGCAGGGTCGATAAAACCCGGCCCGAACGGGAAACCCCGCTCCGGCCTGGCTGCAAGGCCGGGCTGCGGCAATCATGGAGAAGCGCCGGCAAGTGCACGCTCACCCCATCCGACGGCGGACGGAGCGGGGTGTCCCGGGCTGGCCCATTGGAGATTTTTTCGGGCACCATGCCACCGCAGCGGAGCGCTCGCCGGAAAACCTGTCCGAGCGCCTTCGGGCGCGAGCTGTTTTCCGGCAGCGCAGCGAGGATGTGCAGGGTCGAAAAAAGGTCCGGGCCGAACGGGAAACCCCGCTCGGCCTGGCTGCACGGCCGGCTGCGTCACTCTTGGAGAAGCGATGGACAGTGCCGATGATCCACGAGAGGCCCTTATCGATAAACACCGCAAAGGGCTCGTCCAGGTCTACACGGGAAACGGAAAGGGAAAGACGACGGCTGCCTTCGGCCAGGCGCTGCGCGCCGTCGGGCAGGGCTACCGGGTCTGCATCATCCAGTTCATGAAGGGGCGCAAATACGGCGAGTTCCTCGCCGCGGAACAGCACATCCCGAACCTCGCTGTCCACCTGACCGGCCTCGACAGCTTCGTGATGCGAGAACATCCCGCGCCGCTCGACATCGAACTCGCCCGGCAGGGGCTCGACCTGGCCCGCCGAGCGGTTCTCTCCGGCGACTACGACATGGTCATCCTGGACGAGATCAATGTGGCGGCCGACTTCGGACTGGTCCCTCTGGACGAACTCCTGGACCTGATCCGCAGCAGGCCCGCCCGGATCGACCTGGTGCTCACCGGCCGTTATGCCCCGCCCGAGATCATCGCCGCCGCCGATACGGTCAGCGACATCCGGGAGGTTCGCCACCATTACCAGGCGGGCATCAAGGAGCGCGCCGGCATCGAATTTTAGGCCGGGGCCGCGATATGGGTTCTGAGCGTCATCATCCCCTCGATGCCGCACTCCACCACATCGCCGGGTTTCAGAAACAGCTCGGCGGCGTTCGGCTTTCCGATCGCCGTTCCCCCGGGGGTTCCCGTGGCGAACATGTCCCCGGGCTCGAAGGGCAGATAGCGCGAAAAATGCTCGATGATGTCCGGCAGTTTCCAGATCTGATCCCGGGTGTTGAACCTCATCCGCTGCTCGCCGTTCACCGTACAGGTCATCCATAGATCGTAGGGATCCCGGATTTCGTCCAGGGTGATGACGCAGGGCCCCAGCGGTCCGAAGCCCGGAATGTTCTTTCCCGTCCAGAAGCGGGAGCCCGAGGCCACTTCCCGCTTCTGGAGATCGCGGCAGGTCAGGTCATTGAGGATCGTGACGCCGAAAACGTGCTCGAACGCCCGCTCCCTTCCGACGCCGAGCGCCCGTTTTCCGATCACGAACACCAGTTCCGGCTCGTAATCGAGCCGAACGATTCCCTCGGGCCGCACCACGCTCCAGTCATGACCCGAGAGACAGTAGTTGTATTTCACAAAGGCCGTCGGCTCCTGCGGCGTCTCAAGCAGAAGGTCGTTCTGCCGAAGCTCCACCAGATGCTGTCTGTAGTTTTTGCCCACACAGAGAAACTTCTCGGCGTCGGTGACGGGCGGATAGAACCGGATCGCAGGCGGTTTGTAGGGCCCGGCCTCGCCCGTCCCTTCCCCGGCGGGCGACTTTTCTCTCAGCAGGGTGCGCACCCGCTCGAGGCCCGCCTCTCCGGCTGCCAGCAGGGCCTTCATCGTCGCGGGGAGGGGTTCAGAACCCGGGTGCCGGCGCCGCCACGCCGCATCCAGCGCCGCCAGGTCGTAGACATGGTCATCGACCAGGGCGCCCAGACGCA